>SZPD01000164.1 GCA_030263515.1 Anaerolineae bacterium CFX9
TCCGCCGGACTCCCCCCTGCGTGCGCGTGAGGGAACCGTCGTTCAGCTCCGCGCCGAAACCCCCGGCAGCTCGCTGACGCAGATCGCGCTGGCGCGCGGCGCAAACTTTATGGCGGTCTTCCCGCTGTTCAGCGGCACGCAGCCGATCGCCCTGTTCTTCATCACCAGCCCGGAACCGTCTGACCTGAGTGACGAGGATTACGAAGTCTACCGCGCCCTGACCGGGCAGATGAGCACGGTGCTGCAAAATCGCCAGCTCTTCCGCGCGGCTGAAACGGAGCGCGAACGTCTGCGCCTTGTGCTGGAAACCCTGCCCGCAGGGGTGCTGGTGCTCGATCCGGTCACGCTCAGGCCGACACAGGCGAACCTTCAGGCTGAAAAACTGCTCGGCGACATGCTCGACTATGAACAGCCTTTTGATATCGCCCGCTATCGGATGTACCGCACAGGTACGGATCAGCTCTACCCCGAATCCGAAATGCCGATCTACGTCTCGGCACGCAGCAGGGTGAGCGCATCCGCAGACGATATCGCCATCCTGATGCCGGACGGCGTCTTTGAGACCAACCTGCTGGTGAATGCAGCGCCGATCACCGACAGCGAGGGCGCGGTGACGGCAATCGTAGCCGCTTTCCAGGACATTACCCCGCTGCGCAGCCTGGAGAACACGCTCCAGCAAAACCTGCGCGAGACGATTGCGCTCTACGAGACCACCCGCGCGCTGGCAGAAGCTGAAGAAGCCGATGACGTGCTGGATCAGGTCCTCAGCCAGGTGGCGGTGGATAACCCGGCGGACGCTCAGGTGCTGCTGCTGGACGAGGAATACGGCGGCGCAAAACGGGTGCGTTCCCTGAACGAAGCTGGAAGCGAGTTCGCCGTGCCGGATGAAATTCTGACATTCGGCGAGGCGCAGTTCGTCGATGATCTGGAGATGACCAGCCTGATCGACGAAGTGACCAAAGGGAAGTTCCGCGCCACAGGCATCCAGGCCTACGTGAGCATTCCGCTGCGCGCCCGTGCCCGCCGCGATGTGCCCATGGGCTGGCTGGTCATCCTGTTCGATCAGCCGCAGCCGGATATGGCGGAACGCGAGCAGTTCCTCAACACGCTGGCAGACAGCGCCTCCGTCGCGCTGGACAACCGCCAGTTGTTCCGCAGTACGCAGATCGCGCTGCAGGAGACGGCATCGCTTTACGGCGCGACGACCGCCATCGCGCAGGCCCGCAATATCGACCAGCTCACCAACGCCGTTTCGAACGCGCTGGAGTCGCTCCAGCCGGATATGTATGCCGCCTATCTGCGCGATGCTTCCGGCGAACTGCGCGAGCTGTTCAATCACAGCCTTGATTCCGCCCCGCTGCCCCTACACGACTGGGTAACGGAATACCGGCTGCTCAGCGATGTACGCACGATTTTTGTGGATGATCTGCGGCAGTTGGACGCGCCGACGGATTTTGAGAGCGCACTGCTTCAGCATGGCACGGTCCGTTCGATCGGCGTGGTTCAGCTCCGCGCGCAGAACAAAGCCGCCGGCCTGCTGGTCGTCGCCTATCACACGCCGCACCGCTTCTCCAGCGGGGACGCGCGCTACCTGAGCGCCATCGCCGAATCGACTTCTGTGGTGGCGGACAACATCCTGCTGCTCTCGCAGATCCAGAACACCCTTCAGGAAACCAGCGCGCTGTATCAGGCGAGCCGCCGGCTGAGCAATGCCGAGGATAATCACGGCATCCTCGACGCGGTGATCCGTCATCTGACTGGTCGCCCGCTCGATCTGGCCTTCATCACGCTGCTGAACGCGCCTGACTGGCAGCTTGACGGCGCGGTCGCCCGCGTTGCCGCAAGCTGGCAGAGCGAACCTAACCGGCCGGATATGGAAGGCATGACGCTGCGCCAGGGAGAATTTCCCGCGTGGCGGCTGCTGGCGGCCGACAGCATCCTGATGATCGACGACGTGGCGGCTGATCCCCGCCTGAGCGAAGAAGAACGCGAAGGGTTGGAAAGCATCAGTGTGCGTTCGCTGGCTGTGCTTCCGCTGCGGGTCGCCAGCCGCGTGATCGGCGCGCTGTTCTTTGGCTCCCGGACGCCTTATCAGCACACCGAGCGCGATCAGCGTGTCTATATGGCGTTTGCCGAGCAGGCGTCGCTGCGTATGGAAGCCACGCGCCTGCTGGCACAGACGGAACGCCGCGCCCGCCAGCTTGCTACCAGCGCCGATGTCTCGCAGATCGCCAGCTCAATCCTCGATATCAATGAGCTGATGCCGCGCATCGTGGAAACGATCAAGGACGCTTTCCGCTACGATCACGTCCAGATCTTCCTGATGGACATGGATGATAACTACGCGGAACTGCGCGCCAGCACCGGCGAAGCGGGGCAGAAACTGCTGTCGATCAAGCACAAGCTGCAAAAAGGCTCTGCGTCCGTCATCGGCACGGTGACCAAAACGGGCAAACCGACGATCGTCCTGGACACGGAAGCGGCGGATGTCATCCACCGCCCGAACCCGTATCTGCCGAATACCCGCTCGGAGATGGCGGTTCCGCTGATCCTGAAGGGGCGGGTGATCGGCGCGCTCGACGTACAGTCGAACACGCCGCAGGCATTTGACGACGATGACGTTGCCATCCTCACCACGCTGGCGGGGCAGATCGCGACCGCCATCGACAACGCCCAGCTTTTCGAACAGTCGCAGCGGCGCGCCAACGAGATGACCTTCCTGTTCGACGTGACCACCGCCGCCGCCAGCGCAGAGACGCTCAACGACGCCCTCCAGAACGTCGCTCAGGAACTGCGCGATTCGCTGGATGCGCTTTCGGTCAGCCTGTACCTGCCGGCAGAATATATCGACGCTGAAGAGAACGTGGTCACGCTGCTGCGCCCGGTTGCGCTGGCAGGCGTCAACCAGCCGCTGAGCGAACTGAGCGAGATCAACCTGAACGACATCGGCAACCTGATCGCGATCGCCGCGCATGATCGTCAGCCTGTGCGCCTGAACAATGTTGAGCTTGAGACGCGCTATCTGCCGGTGACGGAAGGCGCAAAATCTGCCATCATCGTGCCGCTGAGCGCTGGTTCCAACCTGGTTGGGCTGATCGCCGCCGAGAGCGATCGCCCGGCAGCTTACGATCAGGGGACGATGACGCTGCTGCTGACGCTCTCCGGAACGCTGTCCGCCATCGTGCAGAACCAGTCGCTGCTGGAACAGGTGCAGAAAACCAACGAACAGCTCCGCGAGCTTGACCGCCTCAAGAGCGACTTCCTCGCCAACATGAGCCATGAGCTGCGCACGCCGCTCAACTCGATCATCGGTTTCAGCCGCGTGATCCTCAAGGGAATCGATGGCCCGCTCACGGAAATGCAGGAACAGGACCTCTCGACGATCTACAACTCCGGTGTGCATCTGCTGGGGCTGATCAACGACATCCTCGACCAGGCGAAGATCGCTGCGGGCAAGATGGATCTTCAGTTCGATTACTTTGAAATGCGCCAGGTAATCGACGGCGTGCGCTCGATCGGTATCGGTCTGGTCAAGGAAAAACCGATCGATATTGTGGTCGATATCGCGCCGGGTCTGCCCCGCGCCTATGGCGACGAGTTCCGCACACGCCAGGTGCTGCTCAACCTGATCTCGAATGCTGCCAAGTTCACACGGGAAGGCTCGATCACGATCCGCGCCTACACGCAGAAAAATGAGGAAGGCAAGACGATGGTGCGCGTCGATGTCACGGACACGGGCATCGGCATCGCCGAGCCGGATATCCCGCTGCTGTTCGAAGCCTTCCGACAGGTGGATTCATCGCTGACGCGCACGGCAGGCGGCACAGGTCTCGGACTGCCGATCGCCAAATCGCTGATCGAGATGCAGTCCGGCGAGATGCTGGTCGAATCCAAAGTCAACGTCGGCTCGACATTCAGCATCCTGATCCCGGTGGAGCCGGCAGAAGGTCGCAAGCCGCAGACAGATGAGCTGAGCGACAGCAGCCCGCTGGCGACCGGCACGATGCAGGCGGTGAGCGCAGAAAGCGCCAACGGCAAGGATCAGGAAGACACGCATATCATTCCGTCGCCCCAGCAGAGCGCGCCGGACTCTCGCCAGCGCGTCACTACCGAAATCAAGATGGCGCGCCCACCGATGCACGTCAAACGGCAGATCCTGCTGATCGAGGACAATCCGGATATGGTCGATCAGTTCCGCCGTTCGCTCCAGCGCGAGGGCTTCGATATCTTCTCTGCATCGATCCCGCTGGAAGCCGAAGCGATGGCGAGCGGGCTGCACCCGACGCTGATCATCATGGATGTCAACTTCGGCAGCGGGACCGGGTGGGATATTCTGGAACGTCTGCGCCAGCGGGATGACACGGTGGATATCCCGATCATCATCGTCACGCTCAGCCAGGAACAGGCACGCGGCGAGGCGCTCGGCGTCTTCCGCTGGATACAGCGCCCCTTCGCGCCGGAAACGCTGGTCAAAGCCGTACAGGATGCTGAAGAAGCCAGCCGGGTGGAACGCATCCTGATCATCGATGATGACGCGGAGAGCATCCGCCTGCTGCGTGAGCTGCTCGATCTGGGCGGCGGCTACCGCATCTTCTCAGCACAGAACGGGATGGAAGGCATCGCCATGGTGGCGCGCCGGCGGCCGCATCTGGTGATCGTCGATCTGCGCATGCCGGAAATGGATGGCTTTGCAGTCATCAGGGAACTGCGCAATAATCCCGAAACTGCCACCATTCCCATCCTGGTGGTGACGGGCGATACGGCGCTGACACCGGCGGAGCTGGAGCAGCTCCGCAGCTTCCGCGTGCTTTACAAAGCCGAGATCAGCGCAGAACAGTATCGACCGCTCATCGATGGGGTGAGAAATCATTTGCAGCATCCCAATCAGGTGATGGGAGAATAAAAAAAGAACAAGGACGGCCCCGGTAAAATGCAGCAGAACGCCTGCTGACCGCGCGCTGCACATCCCCAGGAAAGGACGCTGACCCCGCTGCTGATCCTCTATCTCAGCGGGGCGGCTTTTCCGGGTGGGATGCGGGGGATGGTTCAGCCGAAACCGGATTCGCCGGTTGAAGGAAAGAGCGTGACCACAGGGAAATACATCGAACTGGAATGCATCAACTGCAAGACCCGTATCCCGCTGGATAAATCGGTGGCGGGATGCCCGGCCTGCGGCGAAAATATCCTCGAAGCGCGTTACGATCTGAACGAAATCAATGTGCAGGAATGGCTGAAACAGCTCAGACGCCGTCCGCTCGACCTGTGGCGCTATGCTGAGGTGCTGCCGATTTACGACACAGCGAATATCGTCAGCCTGGGCGAAGGCGGCACGCCGCTGATCAAGAGCCGCGCGCTGGCAGCCAATCTTGGTCTCAAACACCTGTATATCAAGGATGAGCGGCAGGGGCCGACCGCCAGCTTCAAGGATCGCCAGGCGACGGTGGCAATCTCGGCACTGCGAGAAATGGGCGTGGATGCTGTCGTAGTCGCCAGCACGGGCAACGTCGCCATCGCCTATTCCGCCTATGGAGCGCGCGCAGGAATCAAGGTGTGGGGCTTTTTCCCCTCGCTGACTCCCAACGAGAAGATGCGTGAAGCGGCGCTGTATGGCGCTGAAGTCGTCAAGATCACCGGCACGTATGATCAGACGAAGGAACTGGCCGCGAAATTCGCCAAACGGCAGGGCATCTTCCTCGACCGCGGCATCAAGAGCGTCGCAGCCATCGAGGCGATGAAGACGATGGCTTACGAGATTGCCGAACAGCTCGGCTACATCTTCCATGATGGCGAGCGCTGGCGCTCACCGGACTGGTTCATCCAGAGCGTGAGCGGCGGTATGGGACCGATCGGCGTCGGCAAGGGCTTCCGCGAGATGGTCAACTTCGGGCTGATCGACAAAATGCCCGCTATGGGGATCATCCAATCGAGCGGATGCGCGCCGATGGTCGAGGCGTTCAACCGTCGCCAGCGGATCGCCACCCCGGTTGATCACCCGGAGACGGTGATCGCCACGCTGGCAACCGGCAATCCCGGACGCGCCTACGAGCTGCTGTACGACTATGTGAAGCAGTACGGCGGTCACTTCACCAGCGCGAGCGATGCGGAAGCTTTCGAGGCGACGCGCATCCTGGCGCGCAACGACGGAATCTCGGTTGAACCGGCGGTCGGCGTGACGTTTGCCGGGCTGTTCAAGCTGGTGCGCGACGGCATCATCAGGCCGGATGATGTGGTGGTGGTGAACTGTTCCGGGCACACGCTGCCTGTCGAGCTGGAAATTCTTGATGAGCAGTGGCAGCGGCAGTTTGATATCTCGCAGCGGGCACATGCGCCGCGGCCATCGCAGGAAAGCATCGTCAATGCGCTTGAAGGCATGGGCGGCGCACAGAGCAAGCGGATCGTCATCATCGAGGATAACGCCGATGCCGCGCGCCTGATCCGGCGTGTGCTTCAGGCGCGCGGCGCAGAGGATGTCCGCATCGCCAGCGATGGGCGAAGCGGCATTCAGATAGTGCGCGAGACGATCCCTGATCTTGTGATCACCGACCTGATGATGCCGGATGTGGATGGGTTCGCCGTGATCGATACGCTCAAGAGCGATCCGGTGATGCAGCGCATCCCGATCGTCGTGATCACCGCCAAGGAACTGACGGCGCGGGAACGCGCCCGTCTCGACGCGCAGGTTGAGATGCTGCTTCAGAAAGGCTCATCGATCGACGAGGAACTTGTCGAGACGCTGGTCACCTCCACCCAGGAAAGGAAAGGGCTGGAGCGCTGATGACCTACTCGCCCGGCAGCCGCCCGCCCGGAGATCGCCCGCCCGACTCGGATGAGATCAACGATATCGACGACTCGCCGACGACGCCGCTGACGCCTGTCTCCGGGCTGGTGACACAGACCACGGCTGCCGCCGCGCCTCCGCCCCTGGCGACGATCCTGTATATCGAGGACGACCCGGCAAGCCGGAAGCTGGTGGAGAGGACGCTGCGCTTTGCGGGCTACAAGGTACTGACGACCGAGCGCGGTTTGGACGGCATAGATGTCGCCCGGCGAGAAAAACCTGATCTGATCCTGACGGACATCAATCTGCCGGACATGACTGGTCGTGAAGTGACTACCATGCTGCGCAGCGATCAGCGTTTTTCACAGACACCGATTGTCGCGCTGACCGCGCAGACGCTCACCGAACAACGACGGCTGACCCTGGCGGCGGGCGTCACGGGGTATATGACGAAACCGATCGATGTGGAGCGGCTGCTGGATCAGGTGCGCTTCTACCTGCAAGGGGGTCACGATGTCGAACGCGACGAAATGGACTCCAAAACCCTCAGCGACGCGCGCGAACGTTATGCGCAGGAAGTCGTCTCGCGGCTGGAGGGGCGCATCCGTGACCTGGAAGCACACAACGCCGAACTTGACCGGCTTGATCGGATGAAGGACACATTCATCCAGCTCACGGCGCATGAACTGCGCACCCCGCTGACGCTGGTCTACGGCTACAATCGCCTGCTGGACGACAATGCGCAGGTCAAGGAACTGGCGCGCTATGACCCGACGGTCAAGCTGCTGATCGATGGCATGGGCAGCGCGATCTCGCGGATGCACAGCATCATCAACGAAATTCTGACCGTGAGCCGCATCATCACACATCAGATCGACGTGTCGATCAACCCGACCAATCTGGCAGAGATCATGGGGCGCGTCATCAAATCGTACAGCGACGCCCTCAAATCACGCAATCTCACGCTGGAATGGAAGCCGAGCGACTTTCCAACGCACATGCAGGCGGACTGGGAACTGCTGGAGCTGGCGTTCAGCCACCTGATGAGCAACGCGATCAAATACACGCCCGACGGCGGCACGATCACCCTCTCGGCGCGCAAACAGCTTGGTCAGGTGCGTGTGAGCATCAAGGATACCGGTATTGGCATCCAGCCGGAAGATTTGCAGGTGATCTTCCGCCGCTTCCATACCACCAGCGACACGCAGCTTCACAGCACCAGCAAGACAGCGTTCCGCGGCGGCGGAATCGGGCTGGGGCTGGCGGTCTGCCAGGGCGTCTTTGAAGCGCATGGCGGACGCATCTGGGCGGAAAGCCCCGGCTTTGACCCTGAAAAATGTCCCGGCAGCGAGTTCATCGTCATCCTGCCGATCATCGCCAAACGCCCCTACCCCAAATCGATCCCTGAAACCGGGGGGTGAGCGCTGTGCGCCCGCGTCTTCTGCTCCACGATCCCCGTGTGACAGGTGTACTGGCCGTCTTCGCGACGCCGGTCTTTCTCGGCATGGCCCCGATCTTTGGCAAACTGGCACTTCAGACCGGCGCAGATTCGTTCGCCGTGGCGGCGATCCGCACGGCGATCGCGGCGGTGATCCTGTGGGCGTTGTACGCCGTATTTGCGCGGCGCTATATCTACATTTATCCGGCGGGACTGCTCGGATGCATCATCGTGGGACTGATCAACGCGATCGGCTCGCTGATGTATTACGGCGGGCTGGGGATGCTGGATGCGTCGCTGTCACAGCTCATCAACGGAATGTATCTGCCTTTTGCGCTGCTGCTGGCGCGGCTGGGCGGCGAGCGCATCGACCGGCGCACGGCGATCCGCGTCGGGCTGGCGGTGCTGGCGCTGGGGCTGATCACGGGGTTCGGCGATCAGCCGCTGAACTGGCTCGGCGTCGGGCTGATGCTGGGCAACGCGATCATGTTCGCCGGAACGGTCATCCTCAGCCAGCATGTGCTTTACGAGATGCCTGCCCCGACGGCGACACTCTACATTGTGACGACGATGGCGATCGTGGTGCTGATGGTGTGGTCTGCCGTGGGAACCCCACTGCCACAGGCGACACTCGACGCTGCCCTACCGCCGATCCTGCTGCTAGGGATCACGACGGCGCTTTCGCGGCTGGCGATGTTTGCCAGCGTCCGCATGCTCGGCAGCATCCGCACAGCAGTGATCGCCATGCTGGAGATCGGCGTTGCGCTGACACTGGCGTTCATCTTCCTCGGCGACCGGCTGACGCTGCCGCAGGTGCTCGGAGTCGGCGTGCTGGGGCTGAGCCTGCTGCTGGTGCGCGCCAAAGACCTTGTGCCGCGCAGTCTGAATATCAACACGCTGATCGTCCGCGATATGGCGAGTTTGCAGTTCCAGCGGATCGCCTTTCACCGCGCTTTCGGGACGAAGGAGCTGGATAACGAATATGGCGTGATGGGCAAGATCACGACGCTGGAGATGCAGGCGATCGCGAAGATGATGGGCGC
>SZPD01000165.1 GCA_030263515.1 Anaerolineae bacterium CFX9
GCCTCTGCCTCCGTATTTCAGTCATTATCCGATCCTCTGCGCTACAGAAGTCCCGGCACTGAGGGCGCAATGGCAGCCACAGTAATCCATAGGATGATGGCGATCAGCGCGGCCGCCCGCGAGCCGCGCAGCGCGGTTCGCGCACCGGCATAGACCATGATCACACTCCACACGCTGAAGATCGTGATCTGGCTGGCGAGCGATGTCAGCAGCGCCTGCGAAGCCGAAGGCAGCGCCGCGAAGCCGTCCCAGCGGTTGAGCAGTACCGTGACACCCATCTGAGCGCCGATCGTTCCACCCAGCGCCTGATAGACGAACTGAACCAGCACCATGATCGCCAGAGGCACCGTCGCCCAGATCGCAATCTGCAAACCGGTCGAAAACTGAGGGGCGCGCCCACGCAGCATGGGAACGATCAGCAGGATGCCTGCCAGCGCAAACCAGCCCAGCAGGACGCCGACAGCGGCAGTCAGCGCCGTGATCGTCGTCTGCGTCACGTCCGCGGCGCTCTCAGGCTGCCCGGATCCGGGCATTTCGCCGGGCGGCATACCACCCAGATCACCGGGAATCCCTGAAAAATCGAGCGAACCGCCCATCTGTCCGCCAAGACCGCCCCCTGGATTTGGCAGTACGTCCGGCATCATGGGAACCGGTTCTGGCATACTGTCCGGAGGCGCGCTCGGAGACGGCTGCACACGAACCGCCGCCACGCCGGACAATACCAGTATTAGGGTGGCGATCAGGGCGATATTGGCGCTGCGTGACAGACTGCCGAAGAACTGCCAGGGATGAAACAGTGCAGACGTGATACTGCTCATCAAACCGAGGCGTCGCTGCGGACGCGCAATGCCGTAAGACTCGCGGCGCTCCGGCAGATAGCCGGGGACAGGACGTTCAACCGGGTAATTCCCGGATTCAGAGGACTTTACCGTTGCTGCCATTGTTCTATTACCCTCGATGATACCAGTGTGAACAGCCTTTTCATTGTCTCCCTATATGACGTTTTATATGACGCACAAGTTCCAGACCGGGAACCTACGCTTACCCTACTGCCACATCTCGAACCCAGCGCCTGCCCAACTGTGTGACGATATGCAGGTTTGAAGATAGACTTGGATCATCAGATGCGGGGGATACCTTCATGATTTCTCGCTCCAGTGCGCTGACCGGAAGAATTGGTGCTCTCCTTGCGCTCGTCATCATCGCGCTGACGTATCTGGCGATGATCGCCGACATGGTGCGGTTCCTCCCCGATTCAGACGCATCCTATCCCAATGTGTATGCCGTCCAGCCGCGAACCGCACCCGTCACTGAAATTATCGTGCTCGGCGCGATCTACGCAGTGCTGGCGACGATCGGCTGGACGGTTTCGGCCCAGCAGCGGACGCTGATCCCGGCGCTGCTGTGCATCGGTCTGGAGTTCATCATCGTCGTCATCACCTTTGTGCTGATGCGCGACTCCGGTGTGCGCTATGGTTTGCTGCTCGTCCCCCTGATCGTCCAGACGAGCGCGCTGCCTTTGAAGCCGCGGCTGGTGATCAGCGGCGCTGTGATCCTCATCCTCATCCTTATGACGCTGGGGTTCTACAATCTGAATACGCTGCTGCGGGATTTCACCGCCAGACAGCTCAACCTCGCCGTGATCGCGGTGCTGGCATGGCTGCTGCTCAGCACCGAACGCACCCGGTCAGAAGCCCAGTTCCTGATGCTGGAAATGCGGAAATCCAACAAGCGGATGCGCGATTACACGCATGAAGTGGAGGCGAGAACGAGCGAGCTTTCGGCGCTGCTGAAGGTTTCGCAGACGATCGTCTCGGCGCTCGACCGTCCCCGGCTGATCCGCAAGGCGACTGCTGCGTTTAAAAGTGTTGTGGACTACCGGCAGGTCTTCATCTACAGCGCCAATGAGGATGGCACGTTCAGCACCCTGCCCATGGATTCCTACTCCGAGATGGCGGTCATTGAACCGGAACGCGCTGAACTGCTGGCGACCATCAGGAATACCCGGCAGGCGCTGGTGCTTGGTGATATCCGCGCGGAACACCACACCGCGCAGGCGGCCGCCGCCCTGCTGATGAAACGGATGCCCTTCGTTCAGTCATGGATGGGGATTCCGCTGATCGCCCGCGATCGGCTGATCGGGGTGATCGCGTTTGAGCATGACGAAAGCGGTTATTACGATGCGCATCGGGCAGAACTGGCGTGGGTCTTCGCCAACCAGCTCGCCTCTGCGATGGAACACGCGCAGCTGCTCGACTCAGCTCGGCAGACGGAGACCTCATCTGACTCGTAAAACATGCCTCCGGCAGCTTCAGAGACCAAGTTTCTGAGCAAGCACCTGCGCTTCAGGCGTCATCTCGATGTCGAGCGGCTTGTAGATATCAGCGATCATCCGTTCGTACTCCAGCCGGGCGAGCGCGCGCTGCCCGGCACGGAGGTGAAGCTCGATCAGCATTCGCCGCACATCTTCCCGCTCGCTGCGCATAACACGCGCCATTTGCAGCAGGCGCAGCGCCTCATCATCATCGTGCCGCTCGTAATGAATCTGAGCCAGCCAGATCGCCGCTTCCACATGCTTCTGTTCCAGCGCTGCGCGGCGGCGGGCAATCCAATCCTGCTGCGTATTCACCAGGTACGGACCCCGATACAAATCAAGCGCCCTGGTGAGAAAAAGTTCCACTTCATGCATGTCGGTGGTGAGATAGGCGCGCTCTACAGCATCCGTAAAATTTTCCACATCATAATGGCGGACAATCTGAGGGTTCGGGATGTAATAGCCCTGTGTGTACGTGGTCAGCTCACAATCCTGCGCATTACCGAGCGCCCGCCCGATGATTTCGCTGATCTTGTGCTTGGTGACGTGAAAGATATCCGTCGCCCCCTTGACCGAAAGATGCGGCCAGAAATCTGCAAAGATCTGATCGCGCGTGACCATGGGGTTATCGATCAGATAGAAGAACAGCCGCTTTGGAAGCACGCCGTCCCAGTTATCGATCGGGCGTCCGTTCAACAGAACGACGCCCTCACCGAAACCATAGACCTCCAGTTGAGGCTTCGGTTTAGCCACTGTGTTAAACAGAATATCACTGCGATGCTGATAGTTGCCGAGGATGACGGCATCGCCGCGGGTGAGCATCTGTTTCCACGGGCATGACGGCAGCGCACTGGAACTCAGCGCAATCTGTATGCGATCCGGCAGCGAGTCGATCAGCCCTGCCAGAAAGCGCTGGAACAAGTCGTCGATTCGAATACGATCAAAATCGTCGATGAACAGGATAATCGGCTCATCAGTGATTGTCTCGATCTCGCAAGCCAGTGTATGCCCGATCGCTTCCAGGTCGCCCTCCGCAAGCACCTGTGACAGATGAGCGCCAAAATCCGGAAAGACGTGCCGAAACTCGGTGAGCAGATCGCTGAGCCATGTCTCCAGAGGCAAATCCGTTCCACGTGGGCGAAAGTACAGCAGTCCTTCTTCAGCGCGATGCAGATAACTTTTCAGAAACATCGTGCGATAATTCGTCCACGGATACAGCAGCACAATACGCTTTCCCGCCGAATGAAGGCGGAAAGAATTCACGTCCATATGATGCTGAAAACTGCTGTCCATCATGGTGATTTGCTCTCTCTGAAACACACAGGGTTAATGCTGCGCTATCACCGACTGCTCTAAGCGTACCACGGGATTACGGGTGCGTCCCGATAGTCTGACACAGTTCCTGAATTCACCTATATAAAAACGTGCTTGAGCTGCCGAACGTTTCATATGAATTTTGGCGCAGCGCTGATCGCGGGGAAAATAGATGCCGGGATCAGCCCCGGCAGAGCGCAAACCATATCATATCACTCAGAGGAGAGACTTTTTTTATGGAAATTACACCCGAATCGATTCCGCACACATCGTTCTACAAGCTGATGATCGGGACGATCGTGCCGCGCCCGATCGGCTGGATTTCGACACTCGACGAGCATGGCGTACCGAACCTTGCGCCCTACTCTTTCTTCAACGCGATCTGCTCCAACCCGCCTCATGTCCTGTTCTGCCCTAGCGTCCGTGCCAGGGGCGATGGTTTCAAGGACTCGCTGGTGCATGTGCGTGCCAGCGGAGAATTCGTCGTCAACATTGTGACCGAGCCGCTGGCAGCCGCGATGAACCTGACTGCCGGCGAATATGAACGCGGCGTCAATGAGTTTGAAATCGCCGGTGTCACCGCCGCTCCATCGCTGAGAGTGCGTCCGCCGCGGGTGCTGGAAAGCCCGGTCAATTATGAATGCGTCGTCACGCAGATCGTCGAAGTCAGCGATCAGGTGGGGGGTGGCAGCATCGTCATCGGGCGCGTCGTCCACCTGCACGTAGCAGACGAACTGCTGCTGGAGACAGACAAGATCGATATTCTCAGACTTCAGCCGATCGGCCGCCTGGCAGGATCGGGTTACTGCCGCGTCAACGACCTGTTCAATATGCAGCGGCCGATCGTTGACGCGGGCAACCCGTGACTATCAGCGGTGGAAATAGGTTGACCATCCCAGATACTTGTTCAGCGCCTCATTGACAGGCGTTGCAACCCGTGTCTGGTTGATGGTCACATGATGCTCATAACCATTTTCGCAGATATACGCCAGCAGTTCCTGGAAGCGGGGCACGCGCACCACACCATATCCGCCGAATGTCTCCAGCGCATCATCTGTAAACTCGCCTTCGCCGAGATATGCCTTGATCCGCCCCTCAAAATCATCGGTGGTGAGCCGCAGGTAGGTAAAAGGATTATCCTGGATGCGCGCATGAATCGCGCCGAAGCTGCGCTCCAGCCCCACTCCAGCCCCACCGAACCGGCGAGAATATCCTGTGAGGAAACGACGGCGATCTCATCAACAAAAACAGCTTTCGGCAGATTCGAACAGTGGAAGACCACAGCCTTATCCGGATCATCGCTGTAGTTGTTGTTCCAATCCACCAGCGCCGAAGGCTTCCCGGATGCCAGGCTCAGCACCAGCATCGCCAGCGCGCCGTTGATATCCGTCTCACAAGCAGAAGGAGCCAGCCCGTTGCTCGCCATACTCATGATCGTGCAGGGGGTCACGCCGAAATATTCTTCAATCGCCGTCCAGCACTGAATCGCCGTGGCATCAAGCCGCTGATCGCTCACCCAGCGATCGGTCACGACGCCGAGCTTCGCCATGCGCAGCATCGAGAGATCCGGCACACCGGCCACCTGCGCATAGCGCTCAATCTCGGCGCGTTTCTCAAGGACGGCGGCATCATCGTCCGCCAGCGCTTCAATCCGCCCCAGCACCTCGGAAAGGTCAATCGTCTCGACGCTGATCCCGTGCCGCTCCAGCAGTTTCTCGCTGAAGCGAACCGTATTGAAGGCCGCCGGCCGCGCCCCCATCATGCCCAGACGCGCATGACGCACCCCTCTGACGATCCGGCATACCGCAGCGAAACGGCGCAGATCTGCGCGGAAAACTTCACTTTGCGGATGAACGGTATGAAGCGATGTCAGCGTGAAAGGGATGTTGTACTGCCGCAGGTTGTTACAGACGCTCATCTTGCCGCAGAAGCTGTCTCGCCGGTCTGCCAGCCCCATTCGCTGAACGTCGTCAGGGAAGGCGTGGATCAGCACAGGGACATCCAGATCTGCATAGCGCAGCGCATTGGCGATCGCGCGCTCATCACCGAAATTGGGCAGCGTCACGATCACGCCGTCAATCTGGTCGCGCTGTGCCCGCAGAAACTCACCGCAGTAATGCGCTTCCTGAAGCGATTCAACCGCCCCGTAGGCAGTATCGTTCTCCGGTGTGATGATCGGGCGAATCCCCTCCTCTGCCAGCACCTCAAGAATGGTCTGCCGCCCGCTGACGACAAGGTGCTTGGGAAAAAAGCCGCGATTGCCGACGATGACCGCAAGAGTCACCGGACGGCGAGCAATCTGTGCTGCGCGTGTTCCTGTCACTGGTTGACTGAGTGTCATGATGAATACTCCATTTCAGAATAAATGATCCTCACTACCAAAAGGGCAGCATATTTCCGCCCGCTTCAGTTCAGGTTACAGTATAGCCTGCTCGCGATTAACAGACACAGTGAGGGATGTCATGCTGGCAGCCAGACTTTATGGCATGCGCAATCTGCGGGTTGAGGAAGTGCCTGAGCCACCGCCGCCCGCCGCAGGGGAAGTGCAGATTCGCGTGGGCGTGGTTGGCATCTGCGGATCGGATCTGCACAGCTACCTTGATGGGCGCATCGGCGATACCCGGATCCTCCAGCCGCTGATCCTTGGGCATGAGTTCGGCGGCACAATCGTGCAGGTGGGGGGAGCCGCACACGATGGCGCTGATCAGCCGGTGTATGTGGGTCAGCGTGTGGCCGTCGATCCAGCGACGCCGTGCTGGCGCTGTGAATTCTGCGAAGCAGGACATCCCAACCTGTGCCGCCGCCTGCATTTCTGTGGTTTGTATCCCGATCACGGTTCCCTGTGCGAACGCATGAACGTTCCAGCGCGATCCTGCTTCCCGGTTCCCGATTCCCTCTCTGATGCCGGCGCGGCGCTGCTGGAGCCGCTGGGTGTGGCGCTGCACGCGGTGGACCTGGCAAAACTGCGGCTGGCAGATACGGTTGTCGTGCTGGGCTGCGGCATGATCGGCTTGCTCATCGTGCGGCTGGCACGGCTTTCCGGCGTGAATACGTTGATCGCGTTCGACAAATTTGCATGGCGCGCGGAAAAAGCCCGCCAGTGGGGAGCCAGCCACGTCCGCACGCTCGATCAGGGCGACCCGATGGCGTTTGTCCATACACAGACGAACGGAAGGGGAGCCGATGTCGTCATCGAAGCTGCGTGGGCGGACGAAAGTATTGCATGGGCGGCGGAAATGGCGCGCCTGGGCGGACGACTCGTGCTTGTCGGCATCCCCTCGGAAGATCGCCTCACCATGAAGCACAGCACTGCCCGCCGCAAAGGACTGACGATCCGCCTTTCCCGCCGGATGAAGCATACCTATCCGCGGGCAATACAACTGGTTGAGCAGACCCTCGGCCCCGCGGCGCTCGACGAACTGATCACGCACCGCTTCGCGCTGTCTGAAGCGGCTGAAGCGTTCGCAACCAACACTGCCTACCCGGAAGGACTGATCAAGGCGGTGATCGATGTGAATCCCCCTGCCTGACCAAACCGTTTTACCGGCAATGCGGAGCAGCAAAAAACCCTCGCCGTTTTCCAGCGAGGGTCAGTTTTAGAGAGTCAGCCTTCGATCAGCAGGGTTTCCGGGTCCTCGATGAGTTCCTTGATGCGCACAAGGAACTGCACGGCTTCCCGTCCATCCACAATCCGATGATCGTAGCTCAGCGCCACATACATCATCGGGCGGATGACGACCTCGCCGTTGAGCGCGATCGGCCGCTGCTCGATCTTGTGCAGGCCGAGAATGGCGACCTGCGGCGGGTTGAGGATCGGCGTACTCATCAGTGAGCCGAAGACACCGCCGTTGGTGATGGTGAACGTGCCGCCGCGCAGGGCATCCAGCGACAGCGTGCCGTCCTGCGCCTGCTGCGCAAACTCCTTGATCGCCTGTTCAATGGCGGCGAACGACATGCGATCCGCGTCACGCAGCACGGGCACGACCAGCCCTTCTTCCGCGCCGATCGCAACGCCGATGTCATAGTAATACTTCAGCACCATGTCATCGCCCTGAATCTCGGCATTGAGCTGTGGGAACATCTTCAGCGCGCCGATCGACGCCTTGACGAAGAAGGATGAGAACCCCAACCCCACTCCGTGCTTCTGTTTGAACGACTCCCTGCGCCGCTCGCGAATCTCGATCACCCGGCTCATATCGATCTCGTTGAACGTGGTGAGCATGGCAGCGGTATGCTGTGCCTCGACGAGACGGGCGGCAATCGTGCGGCGGCGGCGAGACATCTTCACCCGTTCCTCACGACGACCTGAGGTATCCGATGGGCGAGACGAAGCCGGAACAGCCGGCGCGGTGCGGGTTTCCAGATACCTTTGCACATCGGTCTTGGTGACCTTGCCGCTTTGCCCGGTCGGAGCAATTTCAGTCACGCTCACGCCGGCAGACTCTGCCATGCGGCGCGCAACTGGCGTGACAGAGGCATCTCCGGAGCGCACCAGTTCCGGCGTAGGCGTCGGATTAGAGCGGGCGGGCGATGGCTCACTCTGAGCTGCTTCTTCCTGCGGCGCTGATGGGGTCGAAGATGCCGCTGCGCTCTCATCGATCACCCCAATGACATCCCCTACCTTGACATCCGCCCCTTCAGGACGGCTGATTTTCGCCAGCACGCCGTCGCGCTCAGCGCCAACCTCAAGATCAACCTTGTCAGTCTCCAGCACGACGACAGCCTCGCCCACCCGGACGGTATCGCCTTCCTGCTTCAGCCAGCGCGCGATCGTCGCTTCGACCACCGACTCGCCCAGATCAGGAACTGTGATTTCAAACGCCATCGCGATTGCCCTTTTTGTATACCTTCATTCCATTACGATTCGCTGGATGCGATGTCCTGCCGCTCTGCCTGACCTTTTCGCGAAAATGCCTGCTCGATCAGATATGCCTGATTGGCAGCATGAGCGGCCGCCGATCCCTCTGCCGGGCTGGAGTTGCGCGGGCGTCCCAGATAGCGCAGCGGCAGGCGAACGCCGATCACGCCAATCAGCAGCGGGCGGGCAAATTCCCACGCGCCCATATTTTCCGGCTCTTCCTGAACCCAGACGATCTCTTCCGCCTTTGTATAGCGCTCCAGCGCAGCGCGCAGTTCATCGACCGGGAACGGGTAAAGCTGTTCCACACGAATGATAGCGATATCTTCACGCCCGGCGCGCTGCTCCGCACTCACCAGATCGATATAGATCTTGCCGCTGCACAGCATCACCCGTCGCACACGATCGGGATTATCCCTCACGGCGGGATCGTCGATCACCGGCATCCAGCGTCCTTTGGCAAGCTCGTTCAGCGATGAGGCGACCAGCGGATTGCGCAGCAGGCTCTTGGGCGTGAGGACGATCAGCGGCAGCGGATCGCTCTCCAGCAGCAGCGCCTGACGCCGCAGCAGGTGAAAATACTGCGCCGCCGTGGTTGGGTTCGCCAGGCGAAGGTTCGTCTCTGCTGCCATTTGCAGGAATCGCTCTGGTCGCGCGCTGGAATGATCGGGGCCTGCGCCTTCATAGCCGTGCGGCAGCAGCATAACCAGCGAAGGAGTCTGCCCCCATTTTGCGCGCGCGGAGACGATGAACTCATCGATGATCACCTGCGCGCCGTTATCAAAATCGCCATACTGTGCTTCCCAGAGCACCAGCCGTCCCGGTTCCTGGACGTTATAGCCATACTCAAAGCCCAGTGCCGCCTGTTCGGACAGGGGGCTGTTGTGAATCTCGAAGGCCGCCTTTGGTTTCGGCAGGTTCTGAAGCGGGCAGTATTCGGCTCCAGTTTCGTAATCATGGAAAACGGCGTGACGCTGGCTGAATGTCCCCCGTTCGGCATCCTGCCCGGTCAGGCGAACGGCAATCCCGTCATCAAGGATGCTCGCAACTGCCAGGTCCTCGGCATTCGCCCAATCGATATTCGGAGAGTCCGGGCTTTCAAGCCCTTCCTGACGGCGCTTCATCTGCCGCTGGAGCTTCGGGTGAATGGTAAAGCCTTCCGGCGTCGCCAGCAGCGCCCGCTGAAGCTCACGCAGACGCTCGATGCTCACACCGGTTTTGACCTTGCGCGCCTGTCCCGGTGCAGGCGGCACTGGCTTGGGATCAACCAGGTCTTTTTCGGGATCGAGCTGTTCGTGGATCGCCTGGAACGCCTCCAGCTTCTGGCGCACCAGATCCTCAGGCGCTCCGGCAGCCAGAACACCACGACGCACCAGCGTCTCCCCCCAGATCTCGCGCACCGTCGGATGCTTCTCGATGATCCGGTACATCAGGGGCTGTGTGAAGGCAGGCTCGTCGCCCTCGTTATGCCCATAGCGGCGATACCCCACCAGATCGATTACAAAATCCTTGCGGAAGCGGATCATGTAGGCAAACGCGATGCGCGCCGCCTGAAGGCAGGCTTCCGGATCGTCTGCATTGACGTGAATGATGGGAATGCGGAAGCCTTTTGCCAGCTCACTCGCGTAGAGTGTGCTGCGCGAGTCCTGCGGCTCGGTCGTATAGCCAAGCTGGTTGTTGGCGATGATATGCAGTGTTCCGCCCACCCAATAACCCGGCAGACGAGACATATTGAGCGTCTCGGCGACCACTCCCTGCCCCGGAAACGCGGCATCACCATGGATCACGATCGGCAGGGTATTGTTAGGGTTGAAGACCGGTACGCCGACGCTGGTGACCTGTGTTCCGGCAGCGCGTGCCATCCCCTGAACAACAGGATTGACGAATTCGAGATGGATGGGATTGGGAGCCATGGCGATAACCAGATCGATCGGCGCTCCGTTGCGCAGCGCCCTGCGCGCCCCCATATGATATTTGACATCACCCGTCCAGCCGAGATCGTCGCGGAATTTGCTGCGCCCGACCGGATCCTTGAACTCGGCGAAAATCTGTTTGTACGGCTTGCCCAGAATATGCGCCAGGACGTTCAGGCGTCCACGATGCGCCATCCCAAGCAGGACATTTCGGATTCCGTGTTCACCCGCCGCGCCGATCCATTCATCGAGGATCGGAACCATCATATCCAGACCCTCAATCGAAAAGCGGTGCTTGCCGGGGTAGATGCGATGAATGAACCGCTCGAACAACTCGACTTCGGTCAGCCGGCGCAGCAGCATTTCCTCATCGATCGGCTGAGCCTGAGGCGCGTATCGGCGCGACTCCACCGCCTGCCGCAGCCATTCCCTTTCTTCAGGCATGCGAACATGCTCATAGTCGAAGCCGATCGTGCTTGAATAGGTCTCGCGCAGAAGCTGGGTGGCTTCCAGCGCGGTGCGCGCCGCTGCGCCGATCGGGCCGCCGATCAGGCTGGCAGGCATGCCCCGCAGATCATCTTCAGTAATGCCATGCGCCGCGGGGTCAAGCGCAGGATCACCCACAGGCTGAGTGCCCAGCGGATCCAGCCGCGCGGCAAGATGACCATACTCCCGCAGCGCACGGGCAAAGTTGACCGCCCCCACTACCCGCGAAATATCTGCCTGGGGTACATCGGGCTGGGCTGTCGCCTCAGGCGGCGTCCAATGCTCGAAGAAGGCGCGCGTCCCGGCATCGACCGAAGCCGGATCGCGGCGGTAGCGCTCATACAGTTCGAGAACGTATCCGGCATTGGGACCTGCAAAATCATTCCAGAACGACATAGGCTGTCCCATTGATCTCTTTAGAAACGTATTTTGCTACCAGTGTAGCGTTTAGTTCACGCTATACAAAGTCTGGCCCGCCTGCGCCGGTCCCTGCACATTCTGAGACCACTTCAGATCGGCGAGTGCGCGTTCGATGTGGGGCAGGCGGCTAACCGTCACGCCAAGCGCCTGAAGATAATCCTGCTGCGCATTCATCAGCAGCGCCAGCGTACAGTCAGATCGCAGTGCGATCGTCTGGGAATGCAGCACCCCACTGATCACCGTGCGCGTCAGCGTCCGGGACATGTGGGCATACTGCCGCATCCGGCATGGCCGATCACACTGTCCATCCGAAAGAATGCGGCGATGATATTCATATGCCTGATACCAGCGATCATGAAGCTGACGCGACAGCGCCATCTCGACAAGCGGCACGAAATCCAGATAGCTCATACGGAAAACCTGAAACCGGAGCCAGACATTGACCCATTATACCGAACCTGATCATCGGTCAGGATGGGGATGCTGCGCAATGTTTTGCAGTTCATCAAACTGGCGCTGGTACATGGATGCATACACCCCGTTTGAAGAAAGCAGGGAATCGTGAGTCCCCTCCTCCACGATCTGCCCGCGCTGAAGCACAATGATGCGATCGGCGTCCCTGATCGTGCTAAGGCGATGCGCGATGATCAGGCTCGTGCGTGCCCGAAGGATCGAGTCAAGGGCACGCTGAATCAGGGCTTCGGTCTCGGTATCAATGTTGCTGGTCGCCTCATCCAGCACCAGGATGCTCTCCGGGCTGTGAATCAGGGCGCGTGCCAGCGCCAGAAGCTGACGCTGCCCCTGCGACAGGTTGGCTCCGCCGGGCAGCAGCGGGTAGTCGTAACCGCCGGGCAGGCGCTCGATGAAAGGCGCGGCGCTGGCGATCTTTGCGGCGCGTTCCATCTGCTCAAAGGTAATGGATGGATCGAACAGGCGCAGATTATCGGCGATCGTGCCGTCAAAGCAGTATGGGTTCTGAGGCACAACCGTCACGATCCGGCGAAGGTCTTCCAGCCGGTAGCTGCGCACATCCGCGCCATCGATCAGGATGCGTCCGCTGTCCACATCATAGAAACGCGCCAGCAGCCCCGCCAGCGAGGTCTTGCCTGCGCCCGTCGCCCCGACAATGGCGACGCGCTGCCCCGCCGGCACATGAAAATTCACATCGCGCAGGACCGGGTGCTCATCCTCGTAACCGAATGTCACATGCTCAAACGCAAATTCGTGCACGCGCGCTGCCACCGGCGTCACCACTTCCGGATCGCGGATTTCCGGCTCGACACGCAGCATCCGCGCGATACGTTCTCCGGCAGAAAGCGCCGTCTGAATCTGCGCGATCTGTTCCGAAAGCAGGATGATCGGCTCAAAGCTGCGGCGGGTATATTCGATGAAGGCGATCAGAATGCCCAGCGACGCCCATCCCGCCAGCACACCCTGCCCGCCGCCGTAAAGCACGATGGCGAACCCCACTGAGGTCAGAAACTGAAGCACCGAGCCATAGCTGGTGAAATGATCACGCCACTCGGAGTGGATATCGCGCAGCGCCTGAGAGATCGCCTGAAACTCGGCGCGGCTCTGCATCTGCCGGCCGAACAACTGCACGATCAGCATGCCTCCGAACTGCTCATTGATGAACGCCAGGTAGGTCGCCACCATCTTGTGATAGCGCGTTGTGGCGGCGCGCATCTTGCGGCGAAAATACACCGTCGCCCAGATCATGACCGGCATGACCACCAGCGCCAGCAGCGCCAGCCGCCAGTTGAGCAGGAACATGGTGACAATGATACCGATCAGCGTGATCAGGCTGCTTGCGACCATGACGATGCTGGTCGAGAGCAGCTCCGTCAGCGCATCAATGTCGTTGGACAGGCGAGACACGAGCTGCCCCACCGGCGTGGTGTTGAAGAAGCGCATATCCTGACGGAGGATATGTTCGTAGAGCGTCTGCCGCAGGGTGACGAGCGCATTCTGCCCGATCGTCTGCAAGGCATAGGTATGCCAGAAGCGAAGCGCAAAAATGACGGCGATCGTCACGAAATACAGGATGCCGTAAGGGATCAGTCCTTCCAGATTGCCCGATGTGATGGGGCCATCAACGGAGCGCTGCACCAGAATCGGCAGCAGCAGCGTGAGAGCGGTGACCGCGATGAGCAGGATAAAAACCCACACGATGCCCCATTTGTACGGCGAGAGAAACCGGATCAGCATGCCTGCCAGAAAGCGATCGGTGATCTGACTGCTTTCGGTATCTGCGAGGCTCTCAAGCCGGCGCTGGAGCGCGTCCGGTTTCATATCCTGAGCGAGGGACGGCTTAGAGATCGGCATTGTCTGCGTCTCCCTTCAGCTCCCGTTCGACCATCCGCGCATACAACCCGCTCTGCCGGATCAACTCATCATGCGTCCCCTGAGCGACAATCTCTCCCTCATTCATCACCACGATCCTGTCAGCATCCTTCACGGTGGCGATGCGATGCGCGATGATCAGACTGGTGCGTGTTCTGAGCACCTGCCGCAGTTCCGCCAGAATGTCAGCCGCTGTGTGCGTATCAACGCTGGAAAGCGCGTCGTCCAGCACGAGGATAGCGGGGTCACGGATGATGGCGCGCGCGATGGCAACCCGCTGCTTCTGTCCCCCGCTGAGCATGACGCCTTTCTCACCCACCAGGCGGGAAATGTGCAGCGCCCGTTCGAGCGCCGCCTGATCGATCTGATCACGCCCCATGCGAACGTTCTCTGCCAGAGTCTGGCTGAACAGAAAAGTGGACTGTGGCACATAGGCGATCTGATCGCGCAGACTTTCCAGGCGGATATCGCGAATATCGACGCCGTTGATCAGCACCCGCCCTTCCGTCGGATCGTAAACGCGGGCAAGCAGGTTGACCAGCAGCGTCTTGCCGCAGCCTGTCGGTCCGACAAAAGCGACGACCTTGCCCATCGGAATGGTCAGCGAAATGTGTTTCAGCAGCCAGGTATCATCCCGAAAAACGCTGATATTCTCAAACACAATTTCGCCTGTCAGCGCGGCGCGGTCAACATCCCGCTGTGATGCCTCCGCTTCTGCCTGAACAGGCATCGAGCGTGCATGCTGACTGTCACGGATCTGCGCCACCTGGAGCAGCGGCGTCAGCCGAAACAGAGAGCCGCGAGTCTGTTGGGCGCGCTGATAGATCGTCCCCAGTTGCAGCAGCACCTGGCTGATCATGCCCAGATAGATCAGAAATTGAGCAAAGTTGCCCAGCGTCAACTGCCCCTGCACCGCCATGATGCCGCCAAACAACACCACGATCCCGGTGGTGAGCTGGCTGATCATGTTCGGAAGCATGCCGACAGGTTCATTACGACGACGGAAATGCAGCCAGCGCCGGCGAAATTCGAGATTCTGTGCCCGGTACGCGGCGGCAGCGCCAGCTTCCCGCCCAAATGTCTTGAGCGTCTGGATGCCGCTGGCGGTGTCCTGAACCATGCCTGCCAGCACCCCCGCCTGATCCTGCACACGCTCGAACACGGGAGCCAGCACCAGCCCGGCGCGCACCTGGAAAGCCGTTGAGATCATCAGGACGATGAACACCACGGCCGTCAGCGTCAGATTGACGGTGGAGAGCAGAACGAACATGACGATCAGCGCCGTCAGCGCGCTGCTGCCGCGCGTGAACAAAATGGCATTCAGACGCCAGATGTGATCGAGATCGTTGTGCATGCGCGAGATCAGATCACCCGTCGAATACCGCTGGAAGAACCCCTGATCGAGCGTGAGCATGTTGTCGAACAGATCGCGGCGGATATCAAAGCTGACTGCGTAGGCGACGATGCCCGCGAAATAGCGCTGCCCGAAGAACGCCGCAACCGTGATGACGGCAAAACCGATGATAGTCAGCGCATCCCGCAGCAGGACTTCGGCGCTGACGCCTTCCTGCACATGATCGATGATGACGCCGATCAGGAACGGCTCAATCGAGCCTGCCACACCGCCAACAAGTCCAGAGACGATCGAGGCGGCAGCGGCACGCTTATGCGTGAGCATGTAGCCGAGAAGCCAGCGCAGATTTGCCTTTGGGGATGGAACAGCCTCCGGCTGAGGGGCATCAGCCGGAGACACATAGGGCGTGGAGCGGACTGCCACGAGAGTGCCTCGCGTTGGTTAAGCTGAGAGTCCGCATTATATAGAGACGCCATATAACCAAATGAGACCAAAAGCAGGGTGAGTGCTAGTCAGCGTTTGGGGTCAGCCCGCCGGAGTCATGTTCGACAAAGGGAACCTCATAGCCGAAAGCAGCAAAATCCGGGTCAGGCAGCGGCAGACCGAGCACACGAGCAGCGATGATCTCTCCGGCAGCAGGCGCAGACATGATTCCATGACCAACATGCGCCACGGAAGCAAACAATCCATCCACACCGGGTACAGCGTCGAGAATGGCGCGCTGACTTTCATAGGGCTGCCGGCTGCCATCAGGGCGGGTTACATAGGCATTGGTGCTGTCGCGGAAGGTGTAATATCCAGCGCGGTGATCGATCCGGCGCAGATAGTTGCCGCTGGCGAACCCCTCGCCATCCCTGTGCCCAAACTGCCGCGCAAGCAGCAGAAGCGCCATCGAGGGAAAACGTGGATCCTTCCACTGGCTGACCGGGTAGCGCGGTTCGACGAGTTCATCCCGGCTGCTGCCCGCGCCATCCAGCCGGCGCGTATTCCAATGATATTCCCAGCCGAAGATCGCGCCGTCACGCGCCTCCGGTCGCACATGCGGAAACGGCGGCGCGCCGATCAGCGTCGGCGCATCCGGCGGAAATTCCGGGTGACGCCAGGGCGTCGTGAAGCTCTGTCTCGGTCGGACGATCAGCGGCAGATCCACCCCTGCCGTCTGCCCGACCGCGCGCGAATCAGGCCCCGCCGCAATGATCACCTTCCGCGCAGCAATACTTCCCTGGCTGTGCGTCACCCCGCTGACCGCGCCGCCAGTGACCTGAATCTGCACCGCACTGGCATTGAACACGATGTCAGCGCCGGACGTTCGAGCCAGCGCATGAATCAGACCGTTCGAGTCCAGCCAGCCCGCCACCGGATCATATTTTGCCGCGATCACACGGTCACCTGCCCACGGGAAACGGTAGCGAACTTCATCGGCGTCGAGAAATTCCACATGTCTCAGCCCAACGGAGTGAAGATGAGCAACTTCGCTGCGCAGCCGCCGCTCGTCGGCCTCGCTCATCCCGCAGAACAGATAGCCCTGCTGCCTGACGCCAAGATGTGTATCGCCCTCAAAATACGCTTCAGGATGATGAAAGATCTCGACGCTGCGCAGCATCATCTTCATCAGGCACGCCGCCGCCCAGCAGGTGCGGAAGTTCTCCAGCGATGCCATCGACGTTCCGGCAGCGAGCGTCTGATTCTTTTCGAGGATGACCATGCTGAGGGACGGATCCGCGCGGTGAAGCGCCCACGCGGCAGCAGCGCCAGCCGGGCCACCGCCAATGATGACGACATCGGCAGTTTGCATAAACGTTCTCTTTCAGGGTGACGGGAACTCGCCGTTCAACTATCACGGAGTATACCGCAGTCCGCCTTACGACGGGAACGAATCAGATCAGATTCAGCCGATCCACCAGCCCGGAATAGCGCTGCGACACCTTGTCGTTTTTGACCGCCATGTAAACTGCTTTGCGCGTGCCTACCAGAACCACCGCTTGCTTCGCCCGCGTCACGGCGGTATAGAGCAGGTTGCGCTGGAGCATCATATAGTGCTGTGTGAGGACGGGCATGACGACGATCGGATACTCTGATCCCTGGCTGCGGTGCGTGCTGATGCAGTAGGCGTGGATCAGTTCTTCTGCCTCATCGTAGGAGTAATACTTTTCCACCCCATCAATGATGACCCGGAGTTCACTTTTGGCAGTATCGATCGCGGTCAGGCGGCCAATATCACCGTTGAAAACATCCAGTTCATAATTGTTACGTGTCTGCATGACTTTATCACCCACGCGGAACAACCGCCCGGCGATCGACTTCTTCGCCTTGCGATCATCACTGTTGAGCGCCTTTTGCAGCGCCTCATTCAGCGCGTTGACGCCTGCCAGCCCCCGGTACATCGGCGCGATCACCTGAATGTCGTCCAGCGGATCCACACCGAACCTGCGCGGGATCCGGTTGACGACCAGATCGACAATTTCTGCATTGACATCGGCCGGGTCTTCTTTCTCGAAGAAAAAGAAGTCGGTGCTGCGGTTATCCATATAGGGCGCATCGCCACGATTGATGCGGTGAGCGTTCACGACGATATGGCTGTCCTCTGCCTGGCGGAAGATCATCTCCAGCCGCGTGACCGGGATCAGTCCGCTGTCGATCAGATCGCGCAGCACGTTGCCCGCGCCGACGCTCGGAAGCTGATCCACATCGCCCACCAGCATCAGATGCGTCTCCGGTCGAAGCGCCTTCAGCAGATCATAGAACAGCACCAGATCGATCATCGATGACTCATCGACGATCAGCGCGTCGATTTCCAGCGGATTATCTTCATCGCGGTCGAAGCCCTCGCCCGGCACAAATTCCAGCAGCCGATGAATAGTACGGGCAGGCTGCCCGGTCGCTTCGCTCAGGCGCTTGGCGGCACGCCCGGTCGGCGAGGCAAGCGCATATTTCATCTTCTGCTGTTCGAGTGCGCCGATCACCATCCGAAGCGTGGTCGTCTTGCCCGTTCCCGGCCCGCCGGTCAGGATAGTGACCTTGTTCAGCAGCGCCGCCTTCACCGCGCCCTGCTGCTGATCGGTCAGATCGACATGGTTGGCTTTCGCCAGATCGGCCAGATAGGTTTCCCAGTGGATCTTCTTCGCCGCCTGCGCCAGCTTCGACGGCGTCTCTACCAGCGTTCTGAGACGGCGCGCCACGCCGCGCTCGCTGTGATAGTAAAGCGAGAGGTATATCGGTTCTTCCGAGACTGCTGTTTCCGGCTTCTCATCGCGGCGAATCTGCTCGCCGCGCAAAATTTCACTCGTCAGAACGGCTTCGATTCGATCGGTATTCTGCACCTTGAGCAGTTCTGCCGTTTTGGCGATCAGTTCCCTGCGCGGAACATAGACATGCCCATCCTTTGCCAGCGCGTTGAGAGCAAATTGCAGCCCGGCGCGGATTCGATTCGGCGAGTCGGGTTCGATGCCCATGCTGCGAGCGATCTCGTCGGCGCGGATAAACCCGATGCCGAACACTTCATCTGCCAGCGCAAATGGATCTTCCTTAACTCGGTTAATCGTCGCTGTGCCATAACGACCGAAAATGCGTTTCGCCATGCCCGGCGTCACGCCGAACCCTTGCAGGAAGATCATCGCATCGCGCACAACCCGGTTTTCCGCCCATGCCCGCTGAAGCTTGCGGATGAGGTCGCGCTTGATATCGGTTTCTTCCAGACGTTCCGGGTGATTGTCCAGTATATGGAGCGTATCCTTGCCGAAATGCGCCACGATCTTTTCAGCCGTCTTCGGCCCCAGCCCTGAAACAATCCCGCTGCTCAGATAATTGATGATGCCGTCTTTGGTGGTGGGCAGGATCGGGACCGCATGATCTGCCTTGAACTGGCGTCCATACTCCATATGCTCGACCCACTGACCCGTAAAACGCGCCGTTTCGCCGATCTTCAGTTCCGGCAGATGCCCGATCACGGTGACCGTTCCATCGCGCGCCTCAGCTTTGGGATAACGCCGATCCGGCGTGATCTTCAGCACGCTGTACCCATTTTCTTCGTTGTAGAACGTGACGCGCTCGATCACGCCGCTGATCGATTCGGTCTGCATCGGCAACATCCTGTCCCCTGCTTCACGCGCCTGATTATAGGACAAAGCACCTGAATCGTGTTATCGTATCCGCGAAAATTCCGCGAGTTTTTCCACCGAGGATCTCATCATGCCTTTTCCACGTGAAAGCGGCGTCCTGCTCCACCCAACCTCACTTCCAGGACGGTATGGGGTTGGCGATCTGGGCGACTGGGCATATCGCTTTGTAGATTACCTGCATTCGGCGGGGCAGAAATTGTGGCAGGTGCTGCCGCTGGGTCCCACCAGTTATGGCGACTCTCCGTATCAGGCATTATCCGGCTTTGCCGGCAACCCGCTGCTGATCAGCCTTGATCGTCTTCAACGGGAAGGTCTGCTCAGCGCTGCCGACCTGGCAGATGTGCCCTCTTTCCCCGAACACACCGTCGATTATGGCTGGGTCATTCCCTATCACAATGACAAGCTCCACCGGGCATGGGTGAATTTCTCCGCCAGCGGCGATCCGCATCTGCGCAGCGAATTTATCACCTGGCAGTCCGCCAATGCCGAGTGGCTGGATACGTTTGCGCTTTACATGGCCCTCAAGGACAGCCACGGCGGGCGTCCGTGGGTGGAATGGACAGAGGGGGAAGCGCTGCGTCATGAAACAGCGCTGGCTCAGGCGCGTGTTCGTCTCGCCGATCCGATCGGTGAGCAGAAATTTCGCCAATGGCAGTTCTTCCGTCAGTGGACCGACCTCAAAAACTATGCCCACAGCAAAGGCATACGTCTGATCGGGGACATCCCGATTTTCGTCGCTCATGACAGCTCTGATGTGTGGGGTAACCCGGAACTTTTCTCGCTGGACGAAAAAGGCTATCCCACTGTGATCGCGGGGGTTCCACCAGATTACTTCAGTGAGACGGGTCAGCGCTGGGGGAACCCGCTCTACAGGTGGGATGTGATGAGCTACGACGGCTATGCATGGTGGATCAAACGCCTGAAGGCGACGCTGGCGATGGTCGATTACGTCCGCATCGATCATTTCCGCGGCTTTGAAGCATACTGGGAAGTGCCCGCCAGTGAGCCAACCGCCGTCATCGGACGCTGGGTTCCGGGACCGAACATTCAGTTCTTTCACGTGGTCGAGCGGGCGCTCGGCAGCCTGCCGATCATCGCCGAAGATCTCGGCGTGATCACGCCGGAAGTTGAGGCGCTGCGCGATGGGCTGAACCTGCCGGGGATGAAAGTCCTTCAGTTCGCGTGGGGATCGGCAGAT
>SZPD01000166.1 GCA_030263515.1 Anaerolineae bacterium CFX9
CAGCGTTGAGCCTTCCGTGCCGTGGACCAGCCGTATCTGATGGCTGAAGATTTCCCCTTTGACAAGGCAGTCGTTGAAGCCTGTTCCGCGCTGGAAGACAGCAAGATCAGCGCCGGGCATAAAACGCGGATCCTTGAGGGGGGCCAGGTCGCCATCGACGTTGTACACCGGGTAGCGGACGTAATAGGTCGTCGGCGCGTCGATACGCTCGTGGACTTCCACCAGCGATGCGCCCATCAGATCGTCCGCGCGGACGCCGTTTGCAAGGATGACGACGCCAAAAGCCATCTGGATCAGCTCCCGCGCACCGGAATGGCGATCTCGCCCAGCTCACTGATCTGCTCGGCGGTCATGGCGTCATTGATCTCGGCGATGCGCCAGTAGCCATCCGCATTGCTCAGGTAGCGCGCAGCCAGGTGATCGAGCTTTTCGCCCTGCCGCCGCACGTGATAGCCGAGCAGGCTCTGTGCCGGCGCTTCCGGCGGGATCACCACATTCACGGTGCGCCCGCGGGCATCCTGCGTCGCGTAGAGCGGCTGCCGGGCGTAACGGCTTTTCGAGTCAAACAGGGAAGACGGCATATCCATACCTTTCACAAGTCAGCGGAGTGCCTCTCAGGCATCCCCGGAATCAGAATGGCAGCATGTTGATGATCGATTCGACCGAGTTTGCCAGGTTCGCCGTCGCCAGCACCTGCTTCTGGATCATCGTGAATTTGTAGGCCCCGATGGCAAATTCTTCCGGCGCTGTCGGCGTGTAGCTCTCGCTGATCTGGAAGGCGCTGGGGGTCAGAACGGTCAGCCCGATTGTGACCGTCGCCCGGATAGGGTACAGCGTCGGAGAAAATGCCTGCTCCTCAACCGAGAAACTGGTCAGACGCACCGGCACGATCCGCCCAGGTCCCCAGATGAACAGCGTCACCGGCACGTTGCGCTGCGGCACTTCGCTGCCTGCCGCGCCGCCCATGCTGATCGATGCGCCGCCCAGCGACGCGCTGATCGAGCCGAGTAACTGAACGCCTTCGGTGACCGGGTAGAGCAGCATTTCCAGCGCGGCGAGCCGGTCGGCAACGCCGCTGATGAAGGCGACCGGGTGGCTTTCCGGCGTTTCCAGCGCGTCGGCGGCATCAAGATACAGGCGCAGGCTGAACGACTCCTGCGGATCATAGGGCTGAGCGCGCTGGGCGGCGGCGGTGGCCGGGCTGCTGCTCTGCCCGCCAGAAGCGCCATCACCGGCTGCCGCGCCCTCGGCATGCGGCGCATGGGGGACGAGACTGCGCGAGAGCGTCTCCGGGTTGTACTGGAAGATGATGATGTTCGGAATCGGGATCAGCAGCGGCGCATCAAACCGGATCAGCGCGCCTTTCAGCAGTACCGGTGTCCTCGAATAGCCTGTGCCCATTCAGCCTTTCCTTTCGCTGTGCTGCCTGCTGAACCTACTCAATCCACCATTCCTTCATGATGAAGCGGTTCTTCGCCTCAATCGCCGCGATCACTTCACGCAGTCCCTTGTCACGCGGCTGATAGTCTGGCTTGAGATCGATCGTGCCGTCCTTGTTCTTGATCGTCGTATCGGGCATGCTGAGGGCGAAGGTGCGATACGAAACCGCTTCCCAGTGCTCGGCATCGGTGACGCTGCGCGTGAGCGTGCGTTCCATCGCCTGCTTCATGCCGCGATACATCCAGCGGTAGGTTTTCTGGATCGCCTTGTGAATTTTCGGTCTGGCGGTCGGATCGCTGTGTGCGCGGGTCAGGATGTCGGCATCACTGCCCGATTTGCCGTACCCCAGCTCGTCGCGCATCAGTTTGTAGAACGTCTCGTTGATCGTTGCGCCCTGTGTCGATGATCCCTTGATCTCGATGTTCGGCTTGGGGTCCCGGTAATCGCCCCACGTCGAGACGGCATTGATATGAAGCTGTCCCTTCTGGTGCGTTTTGGCGGCCAGCGAAATGGCGGGCAGCCCCGTCCCGCGGTTGCTCGGCTGCGGGTCGAGTTTGGCGAAGTCGATCTTCTTGCCGCTGCCATCGTCAAAACCCGCCGCGCGCCCGCCTTTGACATCGAAGCCGGGCGGAAAAGTCTGCCGTCCCCCGATCTCTCGCGAGACTTTGGTCTTGTTGTCGTTCTCGAAATATTCCACCAGCAGAAACTGCGGCACATGGTGCGACTGGCGGCCGCCGCGCGCGACCGCGCTCATCTCGCCGCCGCCTGGCGTTCCGAGCGCTGGCTCAAGATCTGCTCGTCCGGTTGGGTTGCCCGTGAGCTGACCATGCGTGCCGATGCGCAGCCCGCCGTACAACTGGTTCGGCACGTCGGCGGTATCGACGTAGTTTTCCCATTTCCCGACCTGGCCTTTCACCGAGGCATTGACGAACTCACGCATCTCCTTGATGAACGCTTCGCTCAGCCGGTATTCCTTGTTATCCCACGGATCGCGATCGGTTGTGCCGCCTTTGAGATTTTCGCGAATCTTCTGCCATTCGCTGTCGGTGAATGGTGCGCCCATCGTGGCGACGTGCGCTTTCATGAAGTCGTTCGTATTGGCGCGCATGGTTGACCACGGCTTGGGATTGCCGAACAGCTCGCCCAGGTCAACGTTGACCACGTTGACATGCGAGACATCCGGCGATTTATCGACCGCCGCTGCGGTGCGATAATGAATCCGCAGGTCAATGCCGGTCTTGCCGAAGATATAGTTCTCCAGGTTGGCCTTGAAACGGGAGTAGTCCAGCCTGAGCCGGTCGGCGGCTTCGCGATAGCTGAAGAACGTCAGCGCGCGCAGTTTGACCCGGTCGATATCGAAGGCTTTGCCGGAGAAGAACGTCTGGAACGCCTCCAGCGCAGACTTTTCGTTGAAAGGCGCTGGATTGGGATGTGTCTTTCCCCCTGTGCCCGCCTTCATCTGCTTGTGCACCGCTTTCCAGACAGTGTCTGCCTCGCGGAGAGCCGCCTCGAACTGTCCGCGCTGTTTGACGGAGATCTCGCTGGGGATGGCGTGCAGGGAGTCCACCTGTTCGACGAAGCTGTCGGCGAGCGCATCGCTGCCCAGATATCTGATCACCTGCTGCTTGAGGGCGTCCGAAAGTTCCGGCATCAGCCCGGCGAGCGGCGCTTCTTCCTCAACCGGCACAGGCGAATCGCCCCGCGTCTGCGCCTGACGCGCCATGCGATCGGCGGCGTGTTCTCGACGCGGGTTCATCGTCAGCCCACGTCCGATCGCGCCCAGCCGCGGCTCAGCGCGATTGGGGAAACCGAGCGGCCGCGCACCGGTCTGCTGGAGGACATGGGCGATCTCGTGCCGCAGCACACGGTCAGCGCGTGGGCTGGTCGGAGGCGTTTCTTCGCTCAGGAAGATATGGCTGCCTGAGGTGAGCGCGTTGGCGCGATAGCGCCGCGTCAGCTTGGCTGCCTCGCTGTCGCTGTGCAGGCGGACGTGCGCCAGGTCATGACCGAACAGTTTCTCGTAACGCAGCTTCGCCGCCGGTGAGAGCGGTTGCCCGGTCAGCGGATTGATGCGCGGCGCTGGCTGCTGCGCGGTTTCTTCCTCATCCTCTTTCTGCTCGGCATCCCGTTTTGGCAGCAGCAGAGGTTCCATTTCGGGCAGGGCAGCGTCCTTCGTCAGTTCGATCGGGGGCAGGTCTGCCGTCGATACGGCGTAGAAATCGCCGAGATAGGTTTTGAGAAGCTGATTGACCCCCGCCAGCAGTTCGGCGCGTGTATCGACCAGCATCGCCTGAAGCTTTTCCTGGGCGAGCTGCTGCCAGAGGATGTTCGGGTCAGCCCCATGTTCCTTCAGGCTTTTTGCCACCGTCTCAGATACCATCTGGCGCACCTGGATCGTCTCCAGCGCAAGGTTGATCACCTTGCCTTTGATGCCCAGAGACTTCAGGAAACGCTCCAGCACCACATCTGCGATCAGTTCGAGCGGCAGGATTTCAGCGGGGACGGCTAAACCGTTCAGCCCTTCGATGAGCTGGTCGAGCGCTTCACGGAACTGTTTGCTGATCATCTCTGGCGCATTGCCCTCTGCCAGATCGCCCAGCAGTTCGGTCGCCGTGTCGATGTCCTTACCCTTGATCCGGCTGCCATAGCTGATGATCTGCGGCAGGACGCGCAGCAGGCGCATCAGCAGCGTATGCCGCTTGACGACGCGGCTGGCGCGGATCATGCCGCTGCGGATTCGCTGGCGCAGCGCCAGGAAGGCTTTCAGCAGGCGCAGCCCGGCATTCTTTGCAAACTCGGCGACCTTGCCGAACTTTCCCTGACGGCGGCTGCTGGAAGCGGGTGTTTTGTCTTTTTTCGTGCTGGCTGCCATGACCTTTTCGGCAAATGGCAGGTCCCCTTCGAACAGCAGATAGTTCCAGAACTTCTCGACCATCCTGTCCCGCATTTCCGGCGAGACAAATTCATCCAGCGCGTGAACGAGCGCCATCGGGGCATCGATCAGGTCGGTGCGGATGGTCGGCATATCCGTTGCCATGAAGGTGGCAAGCTCAACGGCGGTCAGGGCGAGCTGCCCGCCCGGCACGATCAAAGCGACGATGTTCATGCCGATCTGCGTCCCCGCCTGGATCAGCGCGGCGGTCTCCTGCATGCTGATCATCAGCAGATGCATCGTCGTGGCATGCGCCAGTTGTTCGAGCTTTGCTTCGTCCGAAGGCAGTGAGGTGAGTGTTTCCGGTTCGCCGTTGTTGATGATGTATGTCACCAGCGGCACGGGCAGATCACGCGGGATCGGGTCGCCATTTCCATCCACCAGAATGGACGGGATATAGCTGGCGGAGCCGCGCATGCCGTAGGAAGGATGAAATTTGAAGTCGCGCTCGACTTTCGTGATGCTGTAGGTGATCCCGTCGATCATGAATGGCTCAGCGTTTTCACCTACGGGCAGTTCGCGGTCGAGATCAACCCGGCGCAGCGCCTGCGGACTGGTCGAGCCGCGCATTCCGGAGCGTGTCTGTACCCGGCGAACCTGTTTGAGCAGGGCGTCCCGCAGTTCCGCAAGCGTCTTGCGGCGCGCCAGCAGGGTATCGGCTGACTCAGGCGCGTTCAGGTAGGGCTGAAGGCTCGCCCTGACATCAGCCGCTGCATGGGGGGTATCCGTGGGCTGCCTGAGGTCGAATTTGCCATCCGCATAGTCGATGGCGTCGTTGAGCAGAGGCCACAGGCTGGTGATGATGTCATAGCGAGTTTCGGTGACGCTGCCGAAAAGGTTCGTCTGGATGAAGGCGCTCTGGAGCTTCGGGGCCAGGCTGAGCATGAGCAGGGTCATCTGCGCCTGCTGATGGGCGCGGGTGTCTGGCAGGATATTGCGCGAGAAATGCTCGATGAACTCGATCGCGCGCATCGGCACGCTGTAATTGGTGATGCCGGGGTCGGCGGCATAGATGTCCAGCAGATCGCCAGCGGCTTTCTCAATCACCATGCGATCATGTATCGTCGCCTTGACGAACAGCCCTCGCCGTTCCTTGTGCCTTTTGAAGATCTCGGTTGCAATTGTGCCGCCGATCTCCAGCAGCAGGGCGTCCAGTTCCCGCTCGACCTTGCTCTTGCCAGTGACCAGCGAAGGATCCTCTTGTTCGCGCGCCAGGCGTTCAGCAGCCGCTTCGCGGGCTTCCTGCACGATATGGCTGAGCGCAGATGACAATTCCTCCAGCGTCGGCTCTGCGCCGGTGCGATGCTCGACCAGCCTGGAAAGCGCCGGAATGCCGTAGAGATAGGCGCGCAGCTTCTCGATGTGCGGCAGCATCCACACGACCGCATACGACGGTCGGTGTACCGAGATCAGGGGCACGCGCTCTGCATTCTCTTGCTTGCGCAGCAGTTCCCCGTAGCGGGGGTGATGCTTGATCAGCGTGTTCAAATTGCCGCGTTCGTCATGCTCGGCGTCCGAGCTGTGCCAGACCAGGAATGATTTTTCTGGCAGCCAGCGCGCCGGATACGGCACTTCTGCCTCTGCCGCTTCTTGCGCCTGCGCAATCAGTCCGTAGGTTTCCAGCTCGAAACTGGACTTGTAGGTGTCGAGAAGCTGCGTCAGAGCGCTGATCAGCGCGCGCTGGCGCAGCAGGTAGTAGATATGCCTCAGGTTTTCGATCGTGCCGCCAAAGCCGCCAACCGCCAGATCGTCGTCAAAGTCATCCCTGAGCTTGTTGACATCGGTCGTGTCTCGCTTCCATTCGCCGATGAATGCCAGATAGCTGTAGCCCAGATCCTTGCCATCATTGACCTGCTGCGCCGCTGCCTTGAGGTCGCCGCTGCCAGACATGCCTGCGAAGCGAAGCGCCTCACGCGCCATCTGGTAGCGATGATGCAGGCGCACATCCGGCAGCCCGCCGTATCGCTTGTCGAATTCGCCTTCGCGCCCCTTGTCATAGTCGTTGAGCGCTGTCATCAGGTGATCGATCTTGAGCTGTGCCACGGCGTACCAGACGGCGCGCTCAAACATGACCTGATCGTCCAGATTTTGCCGCCTGAAGAAACTGTCGATCGCTTTTGAAAGCGCTGTGCGGTGTTTGCCCAGCCCTTTGCGCAGCGCGTCCAGAGCCGTCTGATAGGCGGGCGCATCGAGCAGGGCGGGCGTGGTTCCGCCCAGCACAGCCAGCAGCCCCGCGTCAGTGTCCGTCAGGAAGCGGGCAAAGACCGGGTCTTTCAGCACTTCAGGGGGGATGGCGGGCGCTTTGGCTTCCGGGGTGGTTCCGACGGGCTGATCGGCGGCGGGCGCTTTTGCCTCTTTCTGCGCGCCTGCTTCGGGATCGATGATCCGCCGCGCTTCACCCGTGATGATCGCCAACAGCGTCTCGGCGCGATCCCAGTATTCTTTGGCGCGTTTGGCGACGGTCATCAGCGGCGCGCTCAGCAGACGTTTTGCCAGATGCTTATCCGTCTCCCACTGCGTCAGCATCGTCACCACTACTGAGGCGATCGCCCGCCGGCGGTAACTCGGTTCGAGATCGCCAAAGGTGCTGTCAAAACTGGCGAGCAGTTTCTCAAAGTCCCTGTTGATCTGCCGCAGGTAGTGATACGCGCCGTGCATGCGCTCATTGTCCTTCAGCGGCACGCTGAATTTGATCTTCTCGTAGTGATCGAGATATTCCTTCGAGAGCTTCTCGATCCCCGGCGAAGCTGTGGGCGGCTCGTGCGGGTGCATCAGGTAGCGCCAGAGCGCCGCTTCCAGATAATCGGGGAAGACCGCGCTGATCTGCGGAATATCCTTGAACGCCCCAACGAACCAGTCTTCCCCCTTCTCGGCGTCGAGATATTGAGCAAACGGAACCCAGAAGCCGGTTGTTTGCAGCAGCGGTTCCTTTTCCAGCAGATAGACGGCTCCGGCATGGCGGCCCATGATCTTGAAGGCATCGAGCAGCATGGTGAGCGCAAAAGCCGGCTTGCCGTCCCATTTTTTGTCCAGCACTTCCCGCTCAAGGGCGATCACCCCGCCCGCTTTCCCGGATTTGAGCGTGATCTCGGTCAGTTTATCCTTGCCGAGCGCTGTCTCCAGCGCGGAGAGCGCGTCGTTCAGCCCGTCGATCTCTTCCTGGGGAAGTCCTTCGTTCACGGCGATGGCACGAAAACCGGATTTCCACAGGTCAATGTCAAATGAGGGTTCCGGCGGCTCGTCGTGCTGAAAGTCGCCGCTGCCATGAAGGACGCTGGCGCGCAGGGTTCCGGCGCTGCTGCGCCTGCCTGTCTGCTGGAGGACATGCGCCACCTCATGCGCGATCAGCCGCTGCCCATCCCGGCTGCCCGGCTGGTACTGCCCCTCGGCAAAGAAGATGTCTCGCCCGCTGGTGAAGGCAAGCGCCGCTTCGTCTGCTGCCAGAGCAGCGGCTTCTGCATCATGGAACAGCCGGACCGCGCCCAGATCCGCGCCAAAACCGGCTTCGAGCGTCTCACGCAGTCCGCCGGGCAGAGGAGTTCCGCCGCTGTGAAGTCCCGCGATCTGCGGCGCAGCAGGAACGTGCGTCAGCAGGCGCGCCACATCCTGCTCGCCGCTCATCAGGCGGGCAGCGGCGTCCTGCGCCTGCCGTTCATGCGTGCTGGCAGAACGACGCGGCTTGTGCCTGTGTTGTTCAGGCGTCCTGTGTGACCGTTTCTGCACGGCGGTCTTCACGACATTCACCCTCTTAAAGCTGCCGCAGGATCGCGTCCACGACCCGGCCGGCAATCTGTTCAATACTCACACTGGTTTCGGCGCGGAGGCTCAGCCTGATCGTGCTGATATCCCGATCATGAATATCGTCCTTGCCCGCCAGCCGCTCAGCCAGCAGGGATTGCACCCGCTCGCCTAACTGCTGTCCTTGCGCCGGCGTGATCGTCCCTGTAGTGACGCGGATACGAATGTTATTGATCCGGATCGTGCCCCCATTCACAGCAGTCTCGCTCTTTCCCGCTCGTTGAGCGCGCGCCCTTCCTTGGAAAGCTCGCGATCAAGCCCGCGCAGCAGATGTTCCGTGCTCAGCGGTCGTTCCTCGCGTCGTGCTGTGAACAGCGCGCTCAGCACGGCAAACTTGATCTGCGCGCCAGTCAGTTCCAGCTCGGCGGCGAATTTTTCGATCACAGGCTGAAGCGGGCGCAGCGCATCTTCACCCGCCAGCGCGCCGATCATGCGCAGCCACAGTTCCCAGCGCTGGCCGGCATCCGGCTTGCTGAACTCCATCACGTAGCGCAGGCGGCGCAGGAACGCCGGATCGATCGCGCTTTTGCGGTTGGTCGCCAGGATGGCGAGTCCGTCATATGCTTCGATCGCTTGCAGCAGGTGGTTGGTATCGGTGTTGGCGTAGCGGTCGTGGGCATCCCGGACTTCTGTGCGGCGGGCATAGAGCGCGTCTGCCTCATCGAAGAACAGCACAGCATCCATGTCTTTGGCGCGCACGAGAATCTTCTGGAGGTTATATGCCGTTTCGCCCACGTATTTGCTGATGACCGTCGAGAGATCGATGCGGAACAGTTCCAGCCCCAGCTCGGCGGCGATGACCTGCGCCGCCATCGTCTTGCCTGTGCCCGGCGGCCCGCTGAAAAGCGCTGCCAGTCCACGACCCTGCGGGAACAGGCGGCGGGCTTCAGCGTGCTGCTCCCAGAGCGCGGCGCGTTCACGGGCTTCGTAGACGTAATCGCGCAGTTGATCGCGCAGGCTTTCGCTCACGACCAGGTCATCC
>SZPD01000167.1 GCA_030263515.1 Anaerolineae bacterium CFX9
TTCCGCCGAGAACGACCGCGGCAATCACATCCAGTTCAAGCCCCGTGCCCATGTCTGAGCGTGTCGTGCTCACGCGGGAAACAAATATCCATGCGGCGATGGCGGCCATCAGCCCGCTGAGGGAGTAGATGATCAGCTTGTAACGATCCACAGGAATGCCGGAAAAACGCGCGCCCAGTTCGTTATTGCCTATCGCGTAGAGCGACCGGCCGAAGGTCGTCCGCGACAGCAGAATGGCGAAGATAATGACGGAGATGATGACAAACCAGAGCTGCGTCGGCAGACCGCCCCAGCTTCCCTGCCCCAGTTGATAGAACCAGTCCGGGTAGCCGCGAACGGAACGCGACTGGCTGATTCCCTCCGCCAACCCGCGAAACAGTGCCAGCGTCGCCAGCGTCATGATGAGCGGCGGCACTTTCACACGGACGATGAACAAGCCGTTAAAGAAGCCGGCTAGCACGCCGACGAGCAGAGCAAAAACGATGCTCAGTTCGAGTGGAAATGTCGTCAGGCATTCCATGCCGCGGGTGCGCAGCGCGAGCGGTTCCAGACAGATATTTTCCCATGTCCAGCCGAGCATAATCGCGCAAAGCCCGAAGATCGCTCCAACGCTGAGATCGATACCGCCGGTGATGATGATGAAGGTCATCGGCAGGGCGATCAGTGCCACCTCAGCCATCAGACGGCCCTGATTGAGGATATTCTCCGGGGTGAGGAAACGATCGGATCTCGAAGCGAGGATGAATACCGCCAGGATCAGGATCAGACCCAGGATGCTCTCCTGGCTGAGTAAAAGCGCTCTTGCCCGCTGTGTGATACTGCTCGGCGTGGGTGCGCCTGCCGGAGTTGGATTTTCAGTCACAGACATAGGTGTTGCCTCCGGCTTTCGTTAACCACGCACATCGATACGCTGACGACGGCGGCGGAGCATATCCGCCAGCACCGTGATCAGGACGAGAATGCCCTGAAAAGCGCGCATCCAATACGGCGAAATCTGCACGAAAACCAGTGCAGAATTGATCGAATTCAGCAGCACAGCGGCGATCGTCGAGCCGATCACCGTGCCGACACCGCCAAGAATACTCACGCCACCCACGACCGATGCCGTGATGACCAACAGCTCAAAGTTCGGCGGCACAGTCGCGCGGATGATCTGAAGCTGCGTCGCAAAAAGCAGGGACGCAATCCCGACGAAGAACCCGTGGATCATGAAGGTTTTCAGCACAACCAGCCGATCGTTGATGCCGGACATGCGCGCAGCTTCAGCATTGCCACCCACCGCATAGATAGCGCGCCCCAGCCCGCTGTAACGCATCCAGATCGCCGCCGCAATCGTCAGAATGACCATGAAATAGATTGGCATCGGGATATCGAACGGGCGCATCTGGGACAGCGCGTAACCCGCCGGAAAACCGGAAATCTCTCGCCCGCTCGTCACCAGGATGAGGCCGCCCTTGATGATGCTTGCCAGTCCCAGCGTCACCACAATCGAGGGGATTTTGAGATAGGCGACGAGGAAGCCGATCACGCCGCCGATCAGGATGCCCAGGACAATTGGCGTCGCCCATGCCACGATGATCGGCGCGCCGGAAATCGCCACGTTCCCTGAAATGACAGCCAGTACACCGACCACCGATCCCACTGAGATATCAATGTTGCCGGAGATGATGACCATCGACATACCGATGGCAGCAACCGCGGCAAAGGCATTGCCCTGAAGAATGCTGATAAGGTTGTTGGGGCGCAGATAGTTGGAATTGATCGAACCCACCGTCAGGATGAGCACGATCAGGCTGAACAGCAGGATGAACTCCTGTGTCGCCACGATCTTACGGACGAAACGCAGCACATCTCCGGCAGAAAAAGTCGATTGTCCGGTATCCCGTGTCGTCGCTGTCATACGGCAGCTCCATTCTGTTCGCTCATCATCGCCTGAGCGATCTGTTCCTGTGTCGCTTCTGCACGGCTGAATTCTCCGGAAATCCTGCCGTTGCGCATGACCAAAATGCGGTCGCTCATCCCCAGCACCTCCGGAAGTTCGCTGGAGATCATCAGCACCGCCATTCCCTGCTGGGCAAGCTCGCTCATCAGCCGGTGAATCTCGGCTTTCGCCCCAACATCAATACCACGTGTCGGCTCATCCATGATCAGCACGCGGGGCTTACGTGCCAGCCACTTTCCAACAACCACTTTCTGCTGATTGCCACCCGACAGCTTGTTGACGATCTGATCGTAGCTGTAAGCGCGAATGTTCAGTTGACGGATCGTTTCCTGTGCCAGCTTTCGTTCTGCGCCAAAACGAATGAAGGCTCCGTGAGCGAGCTGACGCAGCATGGCCAGCGATACATTTTCGCGGATGCGCATCTGACGGATCAGCCCCTGCGTACCACGATCCTCCGGAACATAGGCGATCCCCAGCCTCATCGCGTCTGCCGGGCGGCGGATTCTGACGGGCTTGCCATCTACCAGAATTTCTCCACTCTCCGCGGGCGTGATCCCGAAGATGACCTGCGCCAGCTCACTACGCCCTGAGCCGACCAGCCCGGCGACACCGACGATCTCTCCTCTGCGGATTTGCAGGGAAATGCCGCGTGTCAGCGGTTTGCGCACCAGATTGCGCACTTCCAGCACAGGTTCCCCGATGGTGGTGGGCAGCTTGGGGAAAAGATGATCGATGGTGCGCCCGACCATCAGGCTGATCAGTTCATCCTGATTGGTTTCGCTGACCTGTTTCGTATCCACATACAGCCCGTCTCGGAGCACAGTCACACGGTCAGCCAGCAGGAAAACTTCTTCCATCCGATGGCTGATGTAAATGATACCGACGCCGCGCTCGCGCAGCAGGCGCACGATACTGAACAGCCGCTGAACATCTGCCTCAGTCAGCGCGGCCGTCGGCTCGTCCATGATCAGGATGCGTGCATTTAAGGAAAGCGCCTTGGCGATCTCCACGCGCTGCCGATTTCCGACAGTCATCGTGCCAACCTTGCGGTTGACATCCATATCGGTAATGTTCAGCGAGTCGAGAATTTCGCGCGCACGCGCATTCATGGCACGCCAGTCAATCATGCGCAGGCGGTTTCGCGGCGCATGCCCCATGAAAATGTTTTCTGCCACGGTCAGTTCAGGATACAGGCTGAGTTCCTGGTAGATCGTTGCCACGCCCTTGAGCTGTGCATCACGGGGGTTATGCAGCGTGACCGGTTTGCCATCAATCCGAATTTCGCCAGAGTCGGGGCGGTGTACACCGGAAATGATCTTGATCAACGTCGATTTGCCGGCGCCATTTTCTCCCAGAAGCGCATGGACTTCGCCAGCCCGCATCTCGAAATGCACATCGTTGAGCGCCTGTACACCCGGAAATGACTTGGAGATATGCGTCAGAGACAACAAATCGTTATTGGACATCGAATAACTCTATTCATTCAATGAGCCTGGCTGACAAACCGGGCTCGACGATCCTTAAGGCAGCAGCAGTTTTTCGAAACGCCCGAAAGCATCATCCCATGCGGCCGAGTGCTTCGGCTCATATACAACAGTATCTGTCGTCCGGCTCAGCAGCTCCCGCGCCTGCGCTATACTGCCGATTTCGCCGAGCGCGATATACTGCACGACAGCGTTGCCGAGCGCGGTGGCTTCGGCAGGTCCGGCAACCACCTGCCGCTTGATCGCGTCGGCTGTCATCTGGCACAGCAGGCGATTCTGGGAGCCGCCGCCAATGATATGCAGGCGGTTGACCGTATGCCCGCTCAGATCTGCCATCCTGTCCAGAAAGAAGCGATACTTTAGCGCAAGACTTTCATAAATGGTACGCATCACCTGACCGACCGATTCAGGGATGGGCTGATGGGTTCGCGCACAGAATTCGCGAATGCGCGATGGAATATCACCGGGAGCAAGAAACAGCAGATCATCCGGATCGATCAGGCTGCGGAAAGGTTCGGCTTGCGCGGCAGCCTGAGTCAGATCGTCGTAGCTGTACTCACTGCCCTGTGCGCGCCATGTATACCGGCTTTGCTGCGCCAGCCACATGCCCACCACATTCTTCAGGAAGCGGAAAGTGCCATCCACACCCCCCTCATTGGTGATATTGGCTTCAAAAACAGCATCGTTGATGACCGGCGTCGGCAGTTCCAGCCCGATCAGGCTCCACGTTCCGCTCGACAGATAGGCATAGTCTGTGCCGGTCGTCGGCACGCCCACGACAGCAGAGGCCGTATCGTGCGACGCTGGCACGATGACCGGAATGCCATTGTAAGCGCCCAACCGTGTGCCCGGCTGGATGATCCTGCCAAACCATGACGATGGAATACCCAGATCATCCAGCGTCTGCCAGTCCCATTCCCCTTTACGCGGATTGTAGACCTGGGTTGTGGTTGCATGGGTGTACTCACAGGCTTTTTCGCCCGTGAGCCAGTAATTGATCAGATCGGGAAAAGCGAGATAACTGTGGGCAGATTCCAGCCACGGACTCTGATCGCGAACCAGGCTGGCAAGCTGATACACCGTGTTGAGGATCATGAACTGCAAACCGGTGCGCTCGAACAGTTCGCGCTTCGGGATGCGCTGATACACCCATTCTGCCATCCCCTCAGTCCGCTGATCGCGATAGTGGACGGGGTTGGCAACCAGCCTGCCCTGCCGATCGAGCAGCGCAAAATCGACGCCCCATGCGTCCACGCCGATACTGCGCGCGCCAGACGAAGCTTTTTCAATGCCGAACGCAATTTCATGCCACAGCCGAAGCACATCCCAGTAGAGCGTGCCGCCCGCATTGACCGGAATATTTGGGAAGCGATGAACATCTTCCTGATGAAAGCGTTCGCCATCGAAGCGCACCTTCATCACACGGCCGCTGTCTGCACCCAGATCCACTGCGATGACATGTTGGTCGCTCATCGCCTGCACCTCGCCTAACGCACGTAAGCGCCGGGCACACCGCCATCCACGGTGATCATCGCGCCCGTGGTCTTGGCGCTGCGCGGGCCGGCGAGAAATGCGATCGCTTCTGCCAGGTCTTCGGGCAAAATCTCAACCTTGAGTGTATTGCGTTTGCGGTAGAAGTCATTGAGCTGCTCCACCGACACGCCATACTGCTGCGCCCGTGCTTCTTTCCACTCGCCTGACCAGATGCTGCTGCCGCGGATGACGGCATCCGGCAGCACCGAATTGACACGAATGCCGAATTCGCCGCCTTCTTCTGCCAGGCAGCGGGCCATATGAACCTCTGCGGCTTTGGCTGCACTGTATGCCGCCGCACCCTTGCCAGCAAATACGCTGTTCTTGCTGCCGACGAAGACCAGCGAGCCGCCGATACCCTGCGCCTTGAGCACCCGGAACGCCTCGCGGGCGAACAGGAAATAGCCCGTCACCAGAATATCGAACTGCCGCTGGAACTGCTCCAGCGATGTTTCCTCGATCAGGGCGCCGCCGGCGATACCCGCATTGTTGACCAGGATGTCCAGCCCGCCATAGGCAAGGACAGCTGCCTGGACCGCCTCGCGTACCTGTGCCTCATCGGTCACATCCACGCGGACGAATTTGGCGCGCCCCTTGCCAAAACGACGGGAAATATCCGCCGCAACTTCCTCGCCGCTTTCCACATTGATATCGGCAATGACGACGTGCGCACCTTCAGCAGCCATCTTGTAAGCCGCGGCACGCCCGATCCCGCTCGCAGACCCGGTGATCAGGGCGACGCGCCCCGCAAAATCGCGATCAGGTGGGGCAAGCTTCAGCTTATAAAGCTCCAGCGGCCAGTACTCAATATCGTAGGCTTCCTTGGCAGTCAGGCTGTTAAAGCCGCCGATCGCCTCGCTTGCGCCGATCACCTCGATCGCCCGGTGATATAACTGGCGGCTGACATCCGCGTTGGTGGCGTCCTTGCCTGTGTTGACCATGCCAAGCCCCGGAATCAGGATCACGCGCGGCGCTGCGTCGCGCATCTCATCACCGGGTTCCTTGCAGGTTTCAAAATACTCCGCGTACTGCTGCTCATAGACCGCGACTCCTTCACGGAGCTTCGTCTTGAGCGCGTCCACCCCTTCTTCCGGCTTCCAGTGGACGAAAAGCGGCTGGCGCTTGACGTGCACCAGATGATCCGGGCACGCCGCCCCCAACTGGCTGACTTCCCCTGCGCGCGCACTGCCTGCGTAATCCAGCACCGCATCGCTGTCATCATACTGAAGAATGGCATGACGCCGTTTGCTGACCGCGCCGCGAATGACAGGCAGAACTTCCGTCATAATCTCACGGCGTGCGGCGGCGCTCAGCGCCGGCGTGACGAGATCGCCAAACACCCGCTTGCCACGCTTTTTCTCAGCAAGATAATCCTCAGCTTCCTGAATGATGGCGATCGTATGATCGTAGGTGGCTTTGCAGTCATCACCCCATGTCACCAGGCCATGCTTGCCCATCACCACACATTCAATCGACGGATTCTCGCGCACCTTGCCGCCGATCCACTTGCTTAATGTGAATCCCGGACGAATATAGGGAACAAACGCCATGCGATCGCCGTAAACAGCGCGCGCTGCCTGTTCAGCATCCGGCGCGCAGGCCAGGCTGATCAGCGCGTCAGGATGCGTATGATCCACATGCCTGAACGGGATGAATGCGTGCAGCAGAGTTTCGATGCTCTGGCGCGGATGCCCCGGCTCAAAGATGGTGCGCTCAAGATAGCTGGTCATCTCTTCATCGGTCATCGACTCACGCTCGTAGAGCGGATAAATGTCTTCCATGCGCAGCAGCGCAAACTGAGGGGTGGTGATCGTCAGGACATCCGAGCCGCTGGCTTTGACCGCCAGAACTTCCACTTCTCTGCCCATATGATCTTGCATGCGCAGTTTGGCGCTCGTGTTGCCGCCATAAATATTGACGACCGCGCGATCCCGCCCCAGCAGGTTACTTCGGTAAGTGAGACCGTCCAGATCAGGCAGTGCGCGAAATTCGTCGTCGTTCCAGTAGTTGCGAGGCATCCCGCCCCATCCCTTTCTTCCCGATATTGAACCCTGTAAGAGTGCGGCAAAACAGATGACTACGCCCAGCTCCCCCAGAGTCAGGCGTTTTCGTTTGCTTTCACTATCGCAGAGTTTAACGTTAAAAAGAAAAAGATCAACATTGTGCAAAGGCGCACAAAAGAAAGAAAAGGAAAGTCATCCTCCATTACGCTGGCTCACGTTGACGACATCAACCCGTGTGCCAGCCGCACGCACAGCCGCGACCAGCTCGCCCGGCGCATCATCACTTGTGATGATCCGCTCAACCTGGCTGAAGCGCGCCATTGTGTATGGGGCAACCTGTCCCCATTTTGTCCCGTCCACAAGGATGATCGAGCTGACACAGTGTGCCATCATCGCCTGCTTGATCGAGACTTCATCGGCATCCACATCCGTAATGCCGTTGGTCATCGCGATCCCGCGCGCGCCGAAAAAACCAACGTTCAGATTGATATCCGGAAGCGTATCCGGACTGCCGACGATCGAGATCGAATCCCTGCGCAGGCGTCCGCCCGGAAGATAAACCTGCACGTGGGGTGCATCCAGGAACTGCTGCGCAATGATGAGACTGTTGGTGACGATGGTGATTTTTCGAAATGCCTTGAGCAGCCCGACGAGAGAGAAAGCGGTGGTGCTGCCATCCAGCGCAATCGAGTAGCCATCACGCACAAAATCAACGGCATACGCAGCGATGGCGTCCTTATCCCGGCGCTTTTTATTCAGCCGGACGTGGAATGAAAGCTCAGGGAAAACACCGGCATTTTCCCGCCGAACTGCGCCGCCGTATGTCCGTTCGAGCAGCCCGCTTTCCTCCAGGGTGCGCAAATCCTGTCGTATGGTCACCGTGCTGACCTGCATTGCCTGGCTGAGTTCCTTGACGGATACGCGCCCTTTCTGCTTGAGCTGATCGAGGATGATGCGGCGGCGTTCTTCTACAAATAAGCTGTCAGGCATGTTGACACGTCTTTCGAAAAGTCATAGACTGCCACAGAACGTAATTAAAAGAAAGTTCCTTCATTTCCATTGTATAATCCAATCAATATTTTGCAATTTGAAAAGGATAATAACTCATGGAAGCAGTTGGATATCAGTCTCTGGCAGAACAGCTTACGGCTCAGGGGATTGATGTTGAGGATGTAAAACGCAGGCTGAAAGCGCAGCATATTGAAACGCCGTCATGGGGTTATGGTAATTCCGGCACGCGCTTCAAGACTTTCAATTGGCCCGGCGCAGCGCGCACCATTCACGAAAAACTGGAGGATGCCGGCTATATTCACCGGCTGACAGGGGTCGCGCCAACCGTTGCGATCCATATCCCGTGGGACAAAGCGGATGACTACGAAGCGCTCAAACAGTACGCCGCAGAGCAGGGCGTGCGCATCGGTGCGGTCAACCCGAATCTGTTTCAGGATGATCAGTACAAGCTGGGCAGCATCACCCACCCCAGCGCCAGCGTGCGCGAGGAAGCCATCGCGCATATGGTGGAATGCTGCGAGATCATGCGGAAAGTGGACAGCACTATCCTCAGCCTGTGGTTTGCGGACGGGACGAACTACTCCGGTCAGGACAGCATTCGTGCCCGCAAACAGCGGATGGAGGAGGCGCTGATCTCCACCTACCGGCATCTGCCTGAAAATGCCCGAATGCTGATCGAGTACAAATTCTTTGAACCCACCTTCTACCATACCGATCTCGCTGACTGGGGCATGTCGTATGCCACAGCGCTGAAATGTGGCGATCGAGCGCAGGTGCTGGTCGATACCGGCCATCATGCCCAGGGAACCAATATCGCCCATATCGTCGCCTTCCTGCTGGATGAGCGGCGTCTCGGCGGCTTCCATTTCAACGCGCGCAAGTATGCCGACGACGATCTGATCGTCGGCAGCGTGAATCCCTTCGAACTGTTTGAAATCTTCACCGAACTGGTCGGCGCTGGAGATCTCTCCAAAGACGTTGCATACATGATCGACCAGTGTCACAACATTGAACCCAAGCTGGAAGCCATGCTTCTCAGCGTCATCAACTGCCAGATCGCCTATGCCAAGGCATTGATCGTGAATTACAAGACGCTTCACCATCGCCAGCAGGAAGGTGATGTGCTGGGCGCGCATATGGTGCTCACCAACGCCTTCCAGCATGATGTGCGTCCGCTG
>SZPD01000168.1 GCA_030263515.1 Anaerolineae bacterium CFX9
TAGCTCCAACGGGATTCGAACCCGTGTTTTGGCCTTGAAAGGGCCACGTCCTGGGCCTCTAGACGATGGAGCCGAGACCGGGAAATCATAGCAGTCCCGGCTGTCAGCGTCAAGATTGATTTCCCCGTGCCACGCCGAGCGCCAGCGAGACTCTGCTCACAACCGTCAGCGCAGTCGCATCACCTCATAGGTGACCACACTCTCACGCCGCCCCTTCACATTCACCTCGCCGATCATCCGCGCCTCAACGTGATCGCTCAGCCGGGCATAGGTCGCGCCGCTGATCAGGATCTGCCCGCCGGAACTCATCTGCTGGAGGCGCGCTGCCAGGTTGACCGTATCTCCCACCGCAGTGAAATTCATCAGGTCCGGCGCGCCAACATTCCCGACAACTGCCATCCCGGTATGCACCCCAAAGTTGATGCTCATCTGATGCAGCGGATCAAACTGGGCATGAAAACCCGGCAGCGAATCACGAATCCCGATCGCGGTCCTCACAGCGCGCAGCGCATGATCTTCCTGGAGCAGCGGCGTGTTGTAGAGCGCCATCAGCCCATCACCCATGAACTTGTCCACCGTGCCGCCCGCCGCCTGGATCGTGCGCACCATCATCGTATGATAGGTATTGAGGATCGAGAGCAGTCGTTCGGGATCAGTACGCTCGCTGAGCGTCGTAAACCCCTGCAGATCGGTGAACAATACGGTCACTTCCTGCAAGCGGCCGCCCAGCTTGACCTGCGTCGGATCCTTCAGAAGCTGCTCAACTACCGACGAGGATACATAGCGGGAAAAAGTGGAGCGGATCTCCATCTGCTGTTTGCGCAGTTCATCTGTCTCTGTCTTGACGCGCAGGCGGGTGCGAACCCGTTCCAGCAGCTCGCGCGAGGCAAACGGCTTGGCAAGATAATCATCCGCCCCCAGCTTGAGACCCTTCACGCGATTATCCAGATCGCTGACCGCGGTCAGCATCAGGATGGGGATTTTGCCGGTGACCTCATTGGCTTTCAGGTTTTCGACGACCTCAAAACCGCTCATCCCCGGCATCATCACATCCATGATGATCAGGTCGAGCGGCTGCGACGCGGCGATCGAAAGCGCTTCATACCCATCCGAAGCCGGCACAGGCTCAACGCCCAGACTGCGAATGACATCCATAATGAGCTGGCGGCTGTCGTTGTTGTCATCGCAAACCAGCACTTTCATCATGGGTGTTTTAGCTCTTCACGTACTGAGAGAGTTTGCCAGCCAGTTCACGCAGATTGATGGGTTTGGAAAGATAATCATCGCAGCCTGCTGCCAGCGCCTTCTCACGATCGCCCAGCATGGCATGCGCGGTCAGCGCGATGATGGGGATATGCGCCACGGTGGCATCGGCTTTGAGATGCCTGGCAGCCGTCCAGCCATCCATGCGCGGCAGAGACAGATCGAGAAGGATCAGATCAGGCAGTTCTGCCCTGGCGACGCTGATCCCCTCTTCACCATCGCGAGCAGACACCACATCATACTGAAGTGAGTGCAGCACGTCGGTGATCAGCGTCATGTTATCGACGTTATCTTCAACGACCAGTATCCGTGCCTTGCCCATGCGGCAGCCTTATCCCTGATGTTGGCGCGTTCAGAGAACAATCACTAATTGTAGCCTAAACGAAAGCGCAATTGCGAACAATTGACGTGTTGTAAAAAAGTACTAACTTACCGGGGTTTGCCGTGCGGCGCGCAGCGCAATCGATACCGTCGTTCCTTCATCAGCGCCACTTTTAACCCAGATAACGCCCTCATGCAGCGCGATCAGGCGCTGAGCCACAGACAGCCCCAAGCCGCCCCCCGTATCAGCAGTCGATGAGTCCACCTGAAAAAATGGCTCAAAGATCTGGCTCTGAAGCGCTGATGGAATCCCGATGCCCTGATCGATGATCTCAAACAGCACCCAGTGTCCATCACTCAGCCAGCCAGTGACCGGCAGCGCATATTCCCCAGAACGCCCATTCCGCACTTCAACAGGGCGCGCGCGCACCGTCACCGCCGCATCCGGCGATTTTGGCGAGAACCGGATCGCATTGTCGATAATTTCGTGCAGCGCCTGCACCACCCGCGGACGATCCGCGTACAGGCTGATCGGCGCTTCCGGCAGGTCGCGCCTGATCATCATGCCGCGCGCCGCCCGGAGCGTTTCCACCGTCTGCAAAGCCTCGTCAACCACATCTGCCACACCACATTCCGCCGGGTTGAAATCCATGCGTCCCGCATCAAGCAGGTTCAGGTCGATCATGTTGTTGATCAGCCGCCTGAGTTCGTCGCTGCTGCGCACGATCGCCTGAACGCGGTTGGTCTGTTTCTCATTCAGTTCGCCATACACACCGCTTTCCAGAAGTTCGCCATATCCTGCAATTGTATTGAGCGCTGTGCGCAGGCGAACGCTCAGCCGTTCGAGAAACTCAGCCCGGCTTCGTCCGGCGCTTTCAAGCTGATCATTCAGATCGGCGCTCACCGCCCGTTCCAGCGCCAGATCGCTCAGCGCCTGCGCCAGATCGCGGTTGGCAACGCGCAGTTCCTGATGAAGATCGGTCTTATCCCCTGTGCTTTCCGCGCCGGGGATCAACGTGCGCGCTGTCAGGAATGCCGCCACAGCCATCAGCACAAGCGCCACCGGGCTGCGCGGGAAGGGCAGCAGTATCACGCTGAGGCTTCCAGCCACCATCAGCAGTCCCGCCAGCCGAAGCCGTGCCGCCTTGTCTCGTCCGCTCATCAGGATGAGCAGCAGGGACGCCGCTGACCCCGCGGTCAGCAGCGCCACAGCAAGCCAGCCCGCCGGCTGAAGCGCCACCAGCGCATTCTCAACAGAAAACGCAGCGCCGCTCACCAGCAGCAGTCCACCGAGCGCCAGCAGCACAGGCGACGCATCCCTCAGCGGGCGCGCCCAGCGTGTTACAGCGCCGCAGTAATCGAAAACATAAGCGTAGAAGGCTGTCACCACCGCGCCGATCACCACGCCGAGCAGAGCATAACGCAGCCGCTCATCCAGCCCGAAGCGCAGCTCATCGATCTCGCCCGCCAGCATCCCAACACTCCAGATCAGCAGGGTAAAACAAAACAGGGCGAACCATAGGTTCACCCTGCCCCGTTCCGTTTGAAGCGTGACAGCTACCAGGACGCCGCTCACCAGCGACAAAGCCATCAGGCTGAGGATCAGAAAAGCGGCATCTTCGAGCGTGAGCATCGCCGCGCCTGATGACTAGCGTTTGAACGGTTGAATACCCGGCGCGTCCGCTGTGCCGTCATCCATATCCTTCGGCGCAGATTTGGCGTTCTGGCGAGCCTGATCACGCGGGATCTGCATATGCCCGACCAGCGCGTTCAGCGTCGCCAGCGAAGACGCATCAAATTCCCGGAAACCGCATACATCACATTCCCAGCGTTTCACGTTTGGGGCACTCAGAAACATCCCACTGTGTACGCCCGTATAGACCCCTTCACCCACGCTCAGACTGCCGATGTGGCAGTGCGGGCACGGGCGCGCCTGAGGACGTGCATCCTGATGAGTCATACAGCACCCCTTTCTCTAGTGGCGAAAGCCTAAGGAAACCGATAGCGGGTGACGATGCCCAGCTCTGTCAGCGGCCAGTAGCGGACGATCGCTTCGCCCACCAGCCGATCCCGCGTGACCGCGCCGAACACCCGTGAATCGCGGCTGTTGTTCCGGTTATCTCCCATCAGAAAATATTCATTCGGTCCCAGTTCCCATGACGCATCGCGGCAGTGGCTGGCATCGCATGGCTCTGCGGTGAAGGATGTATCGGCTGGTTCGCCATTCACATAAAGCTGCTGATCGCGGATTTCAATCGTGTCACCCGGCAACCCGATCAGGCGTTTGATCAGCAGCGGATCATTCGGACGGTCATCATCCCCCGGCGGATCAAAGACGACAATATCGCCGCGCTGTGGTTCCCCGAACAGGTAATGTACCCGGCTGACGATCAGATACTGTTCCGCATAAAAGCTGGGCTGCATGCTGGGACCTTCGATGTAAAACCGAACGGTTGCCAGGTTGACCAGCGTATAAACCAGCAGGATGAGGATCGCCGTCTCAGCAATTTCGCTGATCAGGCGTGGGCGGCGAATGTTCGGGCGCGTCATCATCTCGAATTATCAGCCTTCAAACCCGATCTTATTCACAATCCCGATATCGGAGAACGGGAAATAGCGGAACAGCGCCTCGCCGATGATGAAATGGCGATCCACGGCGTTGAACGACCGCGAGTCTGTGCTGTTGTTCCGGTTATCGCCCATGACAAAAAACTGATCTTCCCCCAGAACCCAGGTGCGATCGGGGCAGCTTGTGCGTGAGCACGGCTCATTGATATAAGGCTCATTCAGCCGCACGCCGTTCACATAAACCTGCTGATCGCGGATCTCCACCGTATCCCCCGGCACGCCGATCACCCGCTTGATATAGTCCTGCCGTGGGTTGTTCGGGTACTGAAAAACCACAATATCACCGAGTTCCGGCTCGCCGAACAGATAATTGATACGGCTCACCACCACGTACTGCCCTGTGGCAAAATTCGGCTGCATACTGATCCCATCGACCACAAATCGCGATGTCGCCAGGTTCACCAGCGTGAACACCACCGCCACAAAAACAATCGTCTCTAAAATATCGCGGAAAAGGCGACCAAAGCCGCTGCTGCGAAGCTGGGGTCGTGCTTGGGGAATCGATTGGCTGAGCATGGATTCATTATAGTCCACCATTGACGCTTGCGATAGTGCTCAGGCAGTCCAAAACGGCAATTCTAATACACCTTCTACAATCAGTTACAACTGTTACGATGCCTTTGCGAACCGAAGCGTTATACTCCTGTATACTGAAGGCATGATGACAAGCACGAAGGTGCGGTAAGGGCTTTTTCCGAAAGCATGGCTGGAGAACTCATCCTCGTCGTTGACGACGGGCAGGAAATGCGAGACTTCATCGTCGATACCATCCTGCATCCGAACGGTTATCGTTCACTGCAGGCGCGGGATGGGCGCGATGGGTTTGAAAAGATTCTTCAGCACCAGCCCGACCTTGTGCTGCTGGATTATCAACTGCCGCGCATGAACGGCATCGAAGTCCTCGAAGCCATGCGCGCCCGCGGCATCGAAACGCCCGTCATCCTGATGACTTTCTACGGTTCGGAAGAAGTGGCGATCGAAGTCTACCGCATGGGCGTGCGCGACTATGTCAAGAAACCGTTCACAGTCGATGAAATGCTGTTTGCCATCGAGCGCACGCTGAACGAGGTGCGCCTGCGCCGCGAAAAGGAAGCGCTGACTGAGCGCCTGCTCTCCGCCAACCGCGAGCTTCAGCTTCGTGTGCAGGAACTGAACGTCCTCTACAGCGTGGGCAAGAGCGTGACCGCGCTCATGGAGCTGGATCAACTGCTGCCCCTGATCGTCGATGCTGCGGTCAGGCTCACTGGCGGAGAAGAAGGATTCCTGCATCTGGCACAGCGAGACAAGCTGATCTGCTCTGCCATCCGAACGCTCAAACAGCCGCGCGCCGAAGCGACCGCGCTTGAAGTGACTGACCGCATGGCAGAGCACGTCATCCAGACCAGCCAGCCAGCCCTCGCCACCCCTGAAAAACCGAAGCGCGGCGCGCCGACCTCGGTGGCGATGGCCCCGCTGACTCTCCGTGACCGTGTCGTTGGCGTGCTGGGCGTTCGCAACGTGACTGAAGCCGCCGAGCCGTTCTCAAAGCACGATCTGGCGCTGCTGAGCGCGCTGACGGATTACGCCGCCATTTCGATCCAGAACGCGCGCAACGTCGAACAGCTTCGCCAGAACAAGGAAAATGAAAAGGCGCGCATCCGCAGTCTGTTCCAGCGCTTCGTTCCGCCGCAGGTAGTCGATCAGGTCATCGACAACCCCGACTCCGTCCAGCTAGGCGGCAAGCGCAAGGAAGTCACCGTCCTTTTTGCCGATCTGCGCGGCTACACCTCTTTCAGCGAAAATCTCCAGCCAGAGCGCGTCGTCGAGATGCTCAACGACTACCTCAGCCTGGCGGCAAACGTCATGATGTCCTATGGCGGCACGCTCGACAAGTATATGGGCGATGGTCTGATGGCGATCTTCAACGCGCCGGATGACAACACCAATCACTTGCAGAACGCCGTCGAATCGGCGCTGACGCTTCAACAGGCGGCGCGCCAGCTCGAACAGCAGCGGGGGGACGGGCTGGCTTTCAGCATCGGTATCCATTTCGGCGAAGCGGTGGTCGGCTTTATCGGCACAGACTGCGCCATGAATTACACCGCCGTCGGCGATGCGGTCAACCTCGCCAAACGGCTTCAGGAAGCTGCCAAACCGGGGCAGATCCTCGTCGAGGAAGCGGTCGTCCAGCGGCTGAACGGCAAGATCCAGGCAGAAGCGCTTGGCGAGCTTAAGGTGCGCAATCGCAAGCAGCCTGCACAGGCATACGCCCTGAAATCACTCGCCACGCGCTGAGGCAGATTAATCCTTCAGTCCCCCGTCATTAGGGCGGAAGCTCATGCGCATCGGCGTCCCCTCAAACGGATACACCTTGCGAATCTGATTTTCCAGGAACCGCTTGTAGGTGAAATGCACCAGCCGGGGATCATTGACGTGAAACAGGATCACCGGTGGATTCACCGCCACCTGCGAGGCATAAAGGATCTTCAGGCGGCGTGTCCCCCGGATCGGCGGCGTATGAACCAGCATCGAGTCGCGGATGATCCGGTTGAGATCAGCCGTCGGGATGCGGAAATGCCGCCCTTCCCATACCCTGACCGCCGTCTCCAGCACCTGATGAATGCGCTGCCCGGTGAGGGCGCTGATGAACAGAATGGGCGAATCTGGCAGGAAATCGAACTTGTAGCGCAGTGTCTTCTCGTACTCATGAAGCGTGGCGCTGTCCTTTTCGACCGCATCCCACTTGTTGACGATGACGATGACGCTCTTGCCCGCTTCGAGGATATAGCCGGCGATATGCTGATCCTGATCGGTGACGCCTTCCACGCCATCGATCAGCAGCAGCACGACATCGGCACGCTCGATCGCCTTCATGGAGCGCAGCACCGAGTATTTCTCGACACCCGGCTCAATACGTCCACGGCGTCGAATACCGGCTGTGTCGATCAGGGTGATCTTCTCGCCGTGATAGGTGATCTCGCTGTCGATGGCGTCTCGCGTCGTCCCCGCGATCGGGCTGACGATCACACGATCCTCACCGAGCAGCCTGTTGACCAGACTGCTCTTGCCGACGTTAGGACGCCCGACGATGGCGATCCTGAGCTGCTGCTCTTCCTCATCGCCAAGTAAAACCAGATCAGTTCCTTCGACCGCCCGATAAATGGCATCCAGCAGATCGCCCACGCCCAACCCGTGGATCGCGCTGATCGGGTAGACTTCACCCACACCCAGCCCGAAAAATTCGAACGAATCGTTGACACGCCGCATGTCATCCACCTTGTTGGCGGCAACGATGACCGGTTTTTCCGTCCGGCGCAGAATCTCGGCGACCTCTTCGTCAGCGGCGGTGATGCCATGCACGGCATCGGCGACCATCACGATCACGTCCGCATCATTGATCGCCATCAGCGCCTGTGCCTTGATCTGCGGGACGAAATCGGCGCTGCCTTCTGCCAGCGGCGAGATATCGCGGCTGCCCTTCGGCTGATAAACTTCGATGCCGCCGGTGTCGATCACCATGAACATCATGCCGCGCCATTCAAATTCGGATTGGAGACGATCGCGCGTCGTGCCGGGAATGTCATCCACGACAGCCATACGCTGCCCAACGAGTCGGTTGAACAGCGTACTCTTGCCCACGTTCGGTCGTCCTACCAGGGCGACGAGGGGCTTGCGTGCCATAATTTCATGATCCAGTACAGCTATTTGATGGTCAGAACAGCGCGATTCTAGCAGAGTGACCGCGGGAATCGTAGCCCAAAGCGCCTCAGCGCTCGGTATCGGGCGTCAGTGTGGGCTGCAAACCAGGGTTGATCACCTGCACATCGATCTGCGCGGGCAGCACAGCGATATTGTCCGTATCAACATCCTGACCGATGCTTGCCACCGGCGTGATCTGATAGCTGCTGCCTGCCTGCAGCCCGCCAACATCGACCAGGACGCGCACATCCTCTTCCGTCAGGTCATTGAGCAGCGGCTGAGGCCCCGTCACCAGCACAGAGACTTCTGTCGGATCGAGACGATATTCAAGATCGCTGCGGCTGTTGATGAACTCAATATCCACGCGATCGAACTGGCGCGTCACCGTCTGCGTGTCGATGCCGACCGTCACCGTGATCGTGCCCCCGGTCACGATGACCAGCTCGGAGTTCGGAAGCTGCACAGTGACCTGTTCCTGGAAGCTGCTCGTCTTGCCGGAGAGATCGATCGGGGTGGTGAGCAGCGTCCCGGCAAGCGTGCTGAGCGCCTCAACCGAGCCGCTGATGTAGACGATGCGCGGCTCATAATCAAACGATGTCAGCACATAGCCTTCCGGCAGTTCGCCAACGGGGTTGGGCTGCACGCGCACCTCACGGATCTCGGAGTTCGGCTCGATTTCAACCCGACCCAGAATCACCTGCGGTTCAAGGATCACCTCGCGAATCTCGTTCCCCTCACTGTCAAGGGGGACAAGGCGCACATCGCCGACGAATGTCTCGCGTTGAGCGCTCAGGTCGAGTGTTCCAACCGCTTCAACCACCCGCTCTACACGACTGCTCGGTCCGCTGACGGTCACCTGGCGAACCTCATGCTGCGGTGTGCCTGCGGAGACGACCAGCGGCGGCGGCGCGCTGATGACCAGCCGCACGGGAACCAGACGGCTTTCCTGCACTTCAAGGGTGACGGTGATCTGGCTCGGCGAAATCCCCGCTACCGTCGCGCGCCGGTCACGCGCCACACGGGCCGACAGCGGCACGGTGAAAGTCCCCGGACCCAAGCCAGAAAGATCGGCATATACCGTGATGTCATCCGCCGCCAGCAGTTGACGCACCGAGCGCTGCGCACGAAGCTGAACACTGGCTGTCGAGGTCAGCGTGGAAGCGTTGGTGATGATCAGCCCTTCATC
>SZPD01000169.1 GCA_030263515.1 Anaerolineae bacterium CFX9
GACGGCTACGAACTGATCATCGGCAGCAGCCCGGATCCACAGTTCGGACCTACCCTGCTGTTCGGCACAGGCGGTCAGTTGGTCGAAGTGTTCAAGGATCGGGCGCTGGCGCTGCCGCCGCTGAATACCACCCTGGCGCGACGCATGATGGAAGGCACAAAGATCTACCACGCTCTGCAAGGGGTGCGCGGCAGGCCTCCCGTCGATATGGCCGCCCTGGAACGTCTGATGGTGCGCTTCAGCCAACTGGTCGTTGAACAGCCGTGGATTAAAGAGATCGACATCAACCCGCTGCTGGCTTCCCACGAACATCTGATCGCGCTTGATGCGCGCGTGGTGCTGCACGATCACACCCTGACTGAAGATCGGCTGCCCAGGCTGGCAATTCGCCCATACCCGACACAGTACATTGAGGCATGGACCTCGCGCGATGGCACGCCGATCACCTTCCGGCCGATCCGCCCGGAAGATGAACCGCTGATGGTGAACTTCCACCATTCACTCTCGGAACGCACCGTCTATATGCGCTATCTGGACGCCATGAATCTTGACCAGCGAATCGGTCATGATCGGCTGTCTCGCCTTAGCTTCATTGACTACGATCGCGAGATGGCGCTGGTCGCCGTCCGCCAGAATCCGGAGACAAAACAGCCGGAAATCATGGGTATCACGCGCGTAACCAAGAAATTCGGGACGGAAGGCGGCGAGTTCGCCATCCTGGTGAGCGATCAGTTCCAGCATCAGGGATTGGGCAAGGCGCTGATGGAACGCATCCTGAACGTGGCGCGTGATGAGAAGCTGAAGTTCGTGTATGGCGACGTTCTCGAAGAGAATACGGAGATGCTGAAGCTGGTCGAGCGCTTTGGGTTTCGCACCGAACCGGGCGGCCGCCCCGGTGTGCTGAAAGCCGTGCTTGACCTGTAACAGCAAGTGAAGCGAAACAGCAGCCTCTCTGCGGGACAGCGTTTTTCCCCGCAGAGAGGCTGCTACAGCTCGATCACTTTTCCTGACGGCGCGTGCGCCAGCCAATCACGGAGTTCTGCTGAACGGGGTGCGCGCGTCGCCCCGCCGACACCAGTGACTGAGAGACCGCCGCACACGTTGCCATAACGCAGGCAATTTTCGAGGCTGGCGTCTTCGATGACAAAGCCGCGCAGGAACCCTGCGTTGAAACAGTCTCCCGCCCCGGTCGTATCGACGACATCCCCCGCCCGGATACCCGGCACATGCAGCGCCTGATTTGCGTCTGCCGCCCACGCGCCGCGTTGACCATCCTTGATGACGATCGTCGGGACCATGCGGCGCAGAGAGGCCAATGAATCGGGAATGTTGTCCAGCCCGGTGATCAGGCGCGCTTCGCGGGCATTCGGCATGAAAATATCCAGCAGTGTCAGCAAGGCGTCCCAGTCTGTTGTGGTCGTCAGATGATGAGTGTCGCTGCTGTCGAGGGAAACCGTTGCTCCTTTTTTGCGCGCTTCGGCGATGATCGGCACAATCTGATCCGCATAATGCAGACTGCCGAGGTGCAGATGCCGGTAATCGAGGCTTCGCGCCGCTGATCCCCAGAACTCATAAACATCGTCCGGCTGCGGATCGATATAGGTGAGAAAGGCACGTTCGCCGTGCAGCGGCATGGAGGATGTCACCCTGCGAAACGGATGCTCGAAAGTGCGCGCCAGCGACAGATCGATCCCTTCATCCAAAGCCAGCCCGCGCACATACGCGCTGTAGGGATCTGAACCGAACTGAGCGGGCCAGCACACGCTGACATCGAGCCGTCGAAGCGCCGCGGCGGTGATGAACATGGCTCCGCCGGTCGTGACCATGTCCGCGCTGACTACTTCGCGTCCCAGCGACGGCATCTCCGGCAAACCGGAATAGATGAGATCGAAGAAGTAGTCTCCGAGTACGAGAATGTCGATATTTTTCACCACTGTGAGGCTGGCTTTCTGATGCCGCTATCCCGGCATATGTTCCGACACGAGCGCACGCAGATCGCCGGTCGTGAAGGGCTTGTAAAGGAACCCGCTGACGCCCAGCGCCCTGGCCTGATTCTGATCATCCGGATGATCGCGCGCCGTAAACGTGATGATCGGCACATCCTGCATGGACGGCACTTCACGCAGGTGACGGATCAGCGTGAAGCCGTCCATCACCGGCAGGTTGATATCGACAAGCACCATACCCACAGGCTGCTGCTGAACAATCGTCAGCGCCTCGGCTCCGGTGGCAGCGCCGACCACATCGATGCCGAGCGCCTTCACGATATATTCCACCAGCCGCCTTGTGCTGCTTTCATCATCTACAACCAGCAGCCGCCTTGTCCCCTGACTATTCTCCGCCAATGTCACCTCCATACGCGCTGAGGCGTTTTACCATCAGCCAGCGATTTTCATGATCCGCTCGCTCATAATGCACATGATCCATTACGGAATGCATGATCGATATCCCCCACCCCCCTTCTGGCAGCGAGTCCGGATCCGGCGCAGCGACCGCGACCGGGGGGGTATAGGAATTGGGAGCCTGATCGGTAACTCTGAATGTCACTTCATGCGCATCGCGCGCCGCGTCAATCGCGATGTAACCCGCATCCCCCGCATAGCCATGCTCGACGATATTCATGCAGAGTTCGTGCAGCACCAGCAGCAGTTCCATCCGCGAGCTTTCCGGCAGGGAATGAAGCCATTCTGCTATGAAAGTTTCCAGAGCTTCAAGGGCATGAAGCTCCGCCGGAATCACCAGCCGCCTCCGGTATTCGCCTGCAATTTCACTCGTCAGCCCGTCAAAAACGGCGCACACCAGCGTCTGATCATCCGACGGCGCACGCCCACGCCGCACGGTATCCGCCGCAGTCAGAAGCTGCTGAAGGGTAGATTGTGGGTCGGGGCTGACCTGCCGCAGCGCATTCAGAATACCCGCTTCGCCCCACAACCCATCAGCAGTATCGATTTCGGACAGTCCATCACTGTAACATACCAGCATATCCCCACTGTTCAGCATAATCGTTTCCAGCCGTGGGTTGATGTCCGGCACGACGCCGATCGGCGGGGCGCTTGCCGGAAATCGAAGCCACTCTCCGCCATGCCTGATCAGCGTGGGGTTATGACCGGCATTTGCCTGGCAGAATTCCCCTGAAGCAGGATCGATCGTGAAGATATTGAGCGTCGCCATGATACCTGCATCGGTGTACGCCGCATAAAACTCTTCGTTGACCGCATGCATGGCTTTCACAGGATTGAAACCGAGTCTGAGGACCGTCTGCGTAGCGGCGCGAAGGGAAACAGCGCCAAGCGACGCTGGCAGCCCTTTGCCCGCTACATCAAGGACGTAACAGGCCAGCTTGCCAGAGGGCTGAAGCGTCCACCCCCATGCATCACCGCCGACAGTGGCTGCCGGTTTCCAGTCGGAAGCGACGCGAATGCCTGCCAGCGTTGGCACAGCCACCGGCTGAATCGAGCGCTGGATCATGCCGGCGATTTGCAGCTCATGGGCGATCTGTGCTTCGCGTTCGCGGCTCTCGGCAAGGCTGGCAGCGATGATCTGGTTGGCGGCGCGTTCCGACATGCGCCTGAGCAGTTTGGTATCCAGATTGCTGAATTCCCGCTGACCAGAGTCAAATCCGACGCCAATTGCACCAGCGACCTCACCATCCACAACTAATGGCACGAACAGCCAGTGAGAGGTACTGCCGCTCCACGGATGAGGGCCGGTCAGGCGAAGCAGTTCATGGGGATCATGATCATGAAGATGGTGCTGAAGGGTGCGCAGGGAAAAAGCCTCACTGGGAAGGGTGCGCCATTCCTCAGCCTGATCCGAACGTTGCGAGAGATAGACAGCGCCCATCGGCGCGTCAACCGCAGCCATGATCGATTCCAGGAGGGGCATGACATTGACTGCTGTGCCCGTGGGTTCAGGCGAGGCGTTGAGAAACGGGACGAGCTGATCCCATGCCTGAGCCAGCGATGCCGTCATATCTTCCAGCTCTGTTTCAAGCTGGGCGATCCGCAGCTCTAACTGCCTGATGCGCTCAGAATCAGAAGACAAGCCATCCATGACCTTAGCTGATCTGCCCCAGCGCCCCTGACACCGTATCGGCAAACAGGAAAACCTTCGCCATCGCTGTCAGATCGAGGATGAGCTGCACGGGCGGCGACGGGTTGACAAGGATCAGATTGCCCCCGCGCTGACGCGCCGTCTTCAACCCTGAAACCAGACTCGCAAGCCCCATGGAATCGATAAAGGTCGTTTCCGAAAGATCGATGATGATATGGCGTGCTTCAGATTGTGCCCACTGCGATTTCAGGTCGTCAATATGCTTGACATCCAGACGCCCGCGCACATGAATCACCAGCGTCCTGTCCTGAGCGTGATCTACCCGCAGTTCCATGCACCGCCCTCATTGTTCATTTTTGTCGAATCTTCCTGCCGAAATTTCGTCATGTTCTGTCATAAAGTGCCGAACACAAAGACAGCGCCGTGCGATAAAGTGCAGCAGATTGAATCGCGTGACAACGCGATGACAATCGTTATACTACCATGTTATCAGCTTTGCCCATGGAATCACTATGGACATTGATCATCAGCCCGGCTTTCCCCCGCCGTTCACGTATTACAACCTCGAAGGCGCATACGATGAAATGTTCGATGCGTCGGGGGTGGCGCGCATGCACTATCAGCCCCTGTATCAGCGGCTGCTGGAAATGTCTCCCGATGAACTCGCGCGCAGGCAGCAAGCAGCAGATATCTCGTTCCTGAACCAGGGGATCACCTTCACGGTTTATGGGAATGATGAGGGAACGGAACGCATCTTCCCTTATGATCTTCTGCCGCGCGTCATCCCGGCTGAAGACTGGAATACGATCGAACGCGGGCTGACGCAGCGAATCACGGCGCTCAACCTGTTTCTCAAGGACATCTACCATGAAGGGCGCATCCTCAATGAAAAGATCGTCCCCCGTGAACTGGTGTATTCGTGCAAATATTTTCGCAGGCAGATGCGCGGCGTGCGCGTGCCAAACGACATCTACGTCTCGGTCGTCGGAACCGATCTGATCCGCGTCGATGATGGAAGTTTTGTAGTTCTGGAAGACAACCTGCGCGTGCCCAGCGGCGTCTCGTATATGCTGGCAAACCGGCAGGTGATGAAATATGTCTTCCCGATGATGTTCAGCGCCTATGGGGTTCGCCCGATCGATGATTACGGGCAGAAGCTGCTCTCCACACTTCGGGCGATCGCGCCGAGCCGCAACACCGAACCCAACATCGTCCTGCTGACACCCGGCGTCTACAACTCCGCCTACTTCGAACATGCCTTCCTGGCGAGACAGATGGGCATCAAGCTGGTTGAGGGGCGAGACCTGCTCGTTCATGACAATGTGCTCTACATGCGGACGACGGCGGGACTGCGTCGGGTGGATGTGATCTACCGGCGGGTGGATGATGACTTTCTCGACCCGCTCGCCTTCCGTCCGGATTCGATCCTGGGGATTCCGGGGCTGCTCAATGTGTATCGCGCAGGCAACGTCGCCCTGGCAAACGCGATCGGAACGGGCATCGCAGACGACAAGGCAGTCTATCGTTATGTGCCGGAGATCATCCGCTACTATCTGGGCGAAGACCCCATCCTGCAAAATGTGGAAACGTACCTGATGATGAATGACAGGGAGCGTGACTATGCGCTCGCCAACCTGGACAAACTCGTCGTCAAGGCTGTTGGCGAAAGCGGCGGTTACGGCATGCTGATCGGGCCACACAGCACCACCGTCGAACGCGAAGAATTTCGCAGGCGCATCATCGCCGATCCGCGCAATTACATCGCTCAGCCTACCCTGGCGCTTTCCCGCGCGCCCTGCTTCATCGATGGACATGTCGAGTCGCGCAGTGTCGATCTCAGACCGTATATCCTGTACGGAGACAAGGTGAGCATCGTACCGGGAGGGCTGACGCGCGTTGCGCTGAGAAAAGGATCGCTGGTCGTCAACTCGTCGCAGGGGGGCGGCAGCAAGGATACATGGGTGCTGTTCGAATGACAAACGATGGAACGATGGTGACGCTTTCGCGCGTTGCAGACACCCTTTACTGGCTCAGCCGCTACCTGGAGCGCGCCGAACATACAGCGCGCCTGCTCGATCTCCAGCTTCACCTGATGCTCGACCAGACACAGGCAACGGTTGAACCCCGTTTCCGACGGCTGCTGGATGCGCTGTATATCAACCCGCCCGAATCGCTGTCAGTGAATGCCTACGCAATCGCCAATCTGCTCACCTTCGACATGAGCAACGATAACACCATTGTGTCGTGCATCGCTGCCGCGCGTGAGAATGCCCGCCACGTGCGCGAACAGATCAGTTCTGAAATGTGGGAACAGGTCAACAGGCTGTACTTTCAGGTACGCAGCTCGAACATCGACAAAATCTGGCATGACCAGCCCCACCTGTTCTATCAGGCGGTCAAGGATGGCTGTCATCTGTTTCAGGGCATCACCGATGGGACGATGAATAACGGGGAAGGCTGGCAGTTCATCCAGGTCGGGCGCTATCTGGAACGCGCCTGCTCCATCGCGCGGCTGCTCAGCGTGCATTACCGTGATTTCTATGTGGACGGCGGGATGCAGGCACGTGACTTCATGGAATGGACAGGGCTGCTGAAATCCTGCACCGCCTTCGAGGCGTACTGCAAGGTTTACACAGCCGATCTGCGCCCGGATCGGATTGCCGAGTTTCTGATCCTCAATGCAGAATTTCCACATTCCATTCGCTTTTCAGTCAAGGAAATGTTCTCTGCGCTCCAGTCGATCGCCAGTGCGACGGGCAGCAAACACGCGGGGCGCGTCAACCGGCTGGTCGGCAGGCTGCGCGCCACAGTTGATTACAGCCAGGTGGATGAAATTCTGGCAAGCGGGCTGCACCGCTATCTGGAAAATATTCAGGATCAGTGCAGCATGATCCATGATGCCATCTACCAGGCCTATATCCTCTACCCCGCCGACGAGTTCGCCTGATGACTATCTATCAAGTTCAGCACCTGACACGGTTCCGCTACAGCCAGCCTGTCTCTGAAAGCGTCATCGAAGTCCAGATGCAGCCCCGCAGTGAGGGGTTCCAGCGCTGTCTTTATTTTCATCTGCACACACAGCCGCAGGCGCGCATCAATTTCTTTGCCGATTATGCGGGCAATATCATCCATTTTTTCGATATTCCGGGGTTTCATCAGCGGCTGACCGTGCGAGCGGAGTCATTTGTGGAAATTCATCCCGGTCCGCCCCTGCCACAGCGGCTTGACGCGAGCGTATGGGATCAGATCGATGCTTCTTCAGAAGATGGCGCGCTCTGGGATATGCTGAACCCAAGCGAACGGACGCAGCCTACAGAACTTCTCATGCAGTTTGCGCAGGAAATGGATCTCAGGCGGCGAGACGATCCTTTAACGCTGCTGCGCCAGATCAACAGCCATATCTTTCAGGCATTTGAATATGAGCCGGAAAGCACACAGGTAGACTCACCCATCGATGATGCACTGCGGGACCGGAAAGGGGTCTGCCAGGATTACGCTCATATCATGATCGCGCTGGCGCGTTCAGTCGGCATCCCCTGTCGCTATGTGAGTGGTTATCTGTTCTATCAGCAGAGTTCAGATCGCCAGAATCCGGATGCATCCCACGCATGGATCGAAGCGTTCCTGCCGCCGATCGGCTGGGTAGGCTTTGATCCGACCAATAATATTCTGGCAGGCGAGCGGCATATTCGCGTTGCCCTGGGGCGTGACTATAACGACGTACCCCCCACCAAGGGCATCTTCAAGGGAACTGCCGAAAGTGAACTGGATGTCGAGGTATTCGTCAGCCAGGTTCAGGATGTGCCGATGATTGAAACCTACGCCACACACCGCGGATGGACTCCCGAAGCGGTTGAGCCGGCGGCTGACGAGACCACATCTCAACAACAACAGCAGCAGCAGTAATCCCGCCTTTCACCTTCGTTCGATTTTATGCATTACAATGCATAGTAATAATATTCGCCAAGCAATTTAGAACATCCGTCTTGATCCCGGCCCTTTTTTGTGTTATAGTATAAGGGTTGGGGTTACACGCTTCTTCCCATCACAGATCCCATTCCGTACCACATATAGTCAGGCATTCTTCACTTTGGAGAATGCGTTGTCTGCACCTTAACAACGCGATAAGGCTCAGATTGTACGTTTGGTTCGGTAGGCACATCCTGATTAAGGAGAACCACCCCCCATGCATTTGTGTTACGACTCTCATGATTCACTGGTCAGGCGGCTTCAGCCCGCCTACAACAGCAGCCCCGCTGATCGAGCGCTCGCGTGGAACGAATGGATTCAGGCTGGCGGTTGCGATCCGGTTCGCAAGTTCATCCGCTGGTCGAACGGCACATCAACGGAAGATGATGAAATCCTCCAGGAAACACTGATCGTGGCATTTGTGAAGGTAGAGCGAGGGCAGTACGAAGATCGCAGTCTGCCATTCACTGCCTTTCTGAAAAAGATCGCCTGGTACAAGATTATGGAGGCCTCGCGCAGGGGCATCCGGCAGGTCTCGCTGGAAGATGTCGGTGAGCTTGCCAATGAGGAACACGAGGCTCACCAGCGTGTTGACTCGTGGAAGGAATTTGAGGTTCTGCGCGGCGCGCTGGCACGACTGCCTGCCCGCCGTAAGCGGATCATGCTTCTGTACGAGAACGGTTACTCGACCGCAGAAATCGCCAGCCAGCTCAACATCCGCGAGGAACTGGTGCGCAAGGAAAAGAGCCTCGGCATGCGGCAGCTTCGAGAAACAGTCAGCAATACGCTTCAGCCTGCCTGCTGAGACGGCGAAAGATCGGATGCGGTCAGGCCGCAGGTGCGTGCCTGACCGCTCTCTACCCTAACATCTGGCTGTTACGTATTTCACAGCGTGACTGCGTTTTCTGCGGTCGTTGTTATCTGCGTTATAAATTCACCGCTTTCTTCTGGATACCCGCCTGCGGTGGGCAATCCGGAAC
>SZPD01000170.1 GCA_030263515.1 Anaerolineae bacterium CFX9
GCGAGATAGAACACGCCGAACAGCGTCATACCGGTCTGGATCAGGCTGCGTCGAAAATCATTCGGGTGGCGAATGGTTTCCAGGATGAGCGCGGCGACAGCGCCGGCGATCAGCGCGCCCAGCCAGAGCGCGTCCTGCTGGAGATAGAACGCCAGCACGATCGCGATGAACATCGGCACGCCGATGATGACGCTGCCCTGCGAATAGCGGCCGGACGCCAGCAGGTAGAACTCGATCAGCCCAACCAGCGCCATCGCCCCGCTCAGCACCATGAACGGGATGCCGCCCAGCCAGGTGGCGATGAGGACAAACGGCAGGACGACGGCGGATGTGATCAGGCGCTGTGTGAGGTTGGACGGCGTTCGTTCCGTGGGTTGTGGTGGAGAAGAGTCGGGAGAGGATACAGAAGACATAAGTAAACCTATACTCATTATTCAGGCGGGCAGGAAGCGCCGCACTTTACGCATCAAGCTATAGAACAACATCGCTCTCGGATCAACCTGCCGGGGGTGTGGGGTCTGTCCGAGCAGGGTATCGGTCACGATCGACTGCGTGGTGACGAAGCGCAGCAGCCCCTCAAGCCCGTTGCGCCGCCCGATCCCGCTTTCCTTTTCGCCGCCCATCGGCACGCTCAGAGTTCCGAAACTGATCTGGGCGCGGTTGATCGATACGTCGCCCGTCTGCATCCGCTGGGCGAGCGCTTCGCCCCGCTTCAGATTGCGAGTCATGATCGAGCCGGACAAGCCGTAGGGGCTGTCGTTGGCAAGCCGAACCGCTTCGGCATCATCCCGGAATTTCATCACGGGGATGAGCGGTCCGAAGGTCTCCTCCTGCATCACCAGCATCTCGTGGGTGACATCGACCAGCAGGGTCGGCTCCAGGAACAACGGCCCGATATCAGGCCGGCGCTTCCCGCCGTGAAGCACCCGCGCCCCTTTGGCGACAGCGTCGGCGATATGCGCCTCACAGCGCAGCAGTTCGCGCTCGTTGGTCAGGCTGCCCATATCCACATCCATGCCCGGCCCGGCGCTGAGCTGAACCTGCTTCAGGCTGGCAAGCAGGCGCTCGATGAACGGCTCATAGACCGCCTCGGAGACGTAGAATCGTTCCGGGCTGACGCAGACCTGCCCGGCGTTTTCCAGCTTGCTCTGAAGTGTGCGCGCAACCGCCCATTCGAGATCGGCATCATCCAGCACGATGAAAGCATCCTTGCCGCCCAGCTCCAGGCTGTACGGAATCAGCCGCCCGGCGGCCTGCACCGCCACCTTGCGCCCGATCGCGGTGCTGCCGGTGAAGCTGATGTAATCCACGTGATCGATCAGCGCCTGTCCTGTGCTGCCATCGCCGGTGACGATCTGCGCCACCGCATCCGGCACGCCCGCCTCATGGATCCATTCCATCATCTGAAAGGCGGTGAACGGCGTGATCTCGCTCGGCTTGAGGATGACGGCGCTTCCGGCAAACAAGGCCTGAATCAGATCGTTGAAGCCGTTCAGCAGCGGGTAGTTCCACGGCGTGATGAATCCGCAGACCGGGCGCGCCTTATACACCACTTTGGCGCGATGCACGATCGGAAAGAGCGGGATACGCCGCTGTGGACGCAGCGCCTTCGGAGCCAGCCGCGAGAAGTAATCCAGACAGGTATCGATCATCAGCACTTCGATCAGCGCATGCTGCTCGGCTTTGCCCGTCTCGCTGCGCAGAATCTCCATGATCTGCTGCTGTCGTTCCCAGAGGATCGCTTCCAGACGCCGCATGATGCGGACGCGCTCACGGACGCCCCGCGCTTCCCATGCAGGCTGCGCAGCGCGTGCCCTGGAGACGGCGGCGCGTATTTCCTCATCCCCCATGATCGGGATGACGCCGATCGGCTCGCCGGTGAGCGGATTGATGACGGTGATCTGTGCTTCGGCGTTGTGTTCCGCCCTTGATACTGGCGCGGCTCGCTCGGTCATCGCCATAGACCCGACTCCTGTGTTTACAAGAATGGCTCCATTGTAGCGCAGGGCTGCACACAATGGTTATAAACATATCATACGTCGGCGCTGTGCGCTGGCGCTGCCCAGAGGCGGAGAATGCACCCATGCTGCGATGCGGCGTAGACACTATTGAGATCGACCGGATCCGTGATGGAATCGACCGGTTTGGCGAGCGCTTCCTCAACCGTTTTTTCACGCTGGAAGAACGCCGCCAGTGTGAGGATCAGCCGCATCGGCTGGCGGCACGCCTCGCCGCCAAGGAAGCAGTCGCCAAAGCGCTGGGCACGGGGATCGGCGATGTATCGTGGAAGGAGATTGAAGTCCTCTCTGGCGAGCGCAACCGTCCCTACCTGCGGCTCACAGGCGCGGCAGAGGCCGTCAGCCGCGAGCTGGGGCTGTCGCAGTGGGATATCAGCCTGACGCACACCGGGGCGCTGGCGACCGCCTTCGCCGTCGCCCTCTAGCGCCGCCTGCTCATCCAGACTCCCCAGAGCAGCGCACCCGCCCATGCTGCCGCGCCGACGATCAGCGCGCCGGGCATCCACGCTGGCTGATAGGTGAAAACGACCACGCTCTCGCCCGCCGGGATCGGCACGGCGCGGAACATCAGATCGGCGCGGGCGATCGGCGTATCCGTGCCATTGACGGAGGCTCGCCAGCCGGGGTAATGTGCGTCGGTCAGCACCAGCCAGCCCGCTGATTCAGCCGTGACCTCAACGATCACATGCTCTGGCTCATATACGCTGATCGCCGCTGTGGCTGCGGCAGGCGCGCTCATCATGGGTTCGCCTGCGCCGCTGAGGATCAGCGTCTGCCGCGGATCGAACGCCGGGTCGCGCAGCAGGGCCAGCGCGGCTGCGTCGTCTGGCGCAAAGCGAATGTCGCCGCTGATCACGAAGGCGCGCGGCATTACGGATGTATTCTCATACAGCTTGATATCGCTCGACAGCACACGCACCCACGGCGCGAAGGTCGTCTGCTGAAAATCCTCGGTACGCGCGTCGATCAGCGTGGCAGCGCGCGGCGGGCGTGACCGGCGTCGGGAACGTCAGGCGGGCGCGCTGGTAGCTATCGACGCGCGCATCCGTGAGCTGTCCTTCCAGGCGCGTTTCGCTGCCGGCGGCGTCGATCAGGATGACCGCCGGGCTGAGGCAGGGCGCATCGTCCGGGCAGGCGATCAGCAGATCGACTGCCGTCGCCCGGAAGGGCACGACGATCGGATGATTGACCGTGCCACCCCCGGTGACGTATTCAAACTGCGTATCGTAGGCGACATCCTCATGCCACAGGTCGAAAACCTTGTCGGTGATCAGATAGCGGACATTCATCAGGTTCAGCCAGCGCACATCCGGAAGGCACGCGCCGCGGCAGGATGCCGGGCGAGACAGAATTTCGCGCAGGCGTCCGTCCAGCGTGGGCGGTTCGCCTTCCGGCAGCAGCAGGGAAGTGAAAGCCGTGTATGCGCCCGTGGGCAGCAGCCCGCCGTCGAAGCCGTCTGCGCTCGGAATGCCGTACACCAGCGGCAGATTCGGGGCCAGCGTCTCCTTGAGCTTGATGGCGATGAAGGCGGTGCGGATGGCGGTCTCGCTCAGTCCCTGGGCGCTGAAACGGGCTTCGAGCGCAGCGCGATCGCCGGGGTCGAAGTCGATGCTGCTGATGCTCAGCGTCCGCCCAGCCGGCTGCTGATCTTCGAGGAAAGCCGTCACCTGAAGCTGCGTGAAACGGCTGTCGTGCCATGCTTCCGGGGTGGTCAGATCATTGAACGGCAGCACGCCGGATGCCAGAAAAAGCTCGACTGCCAGCGCCGCGATCAGCGCCGCCGGCACGTGACGACGCCACCGCCCCCCTGCGCGCAGAAGGATGAGCGCGGTGATCAGCGCGAGGATCCAGCCGATGAACGACGCGGCGGCAGGTGGCAGCGGCGGCGTGCCGTCGGGCAGGCGGGCGATCAGCGGGCTGAGGGCGATCAGGCTTACGCTGACGAGGATGATCAGCAGCAGGATGCGCCAGCCGATCTTTCCCTGCCGCATGACACTTTCGATGCCGATGCCCCCCATCACTGCCGTGCCGAGCGCGAACAGCGCCAGCCAGCGGGCGGGCACGCGGAACAGGTTGAAACCGGGCAGGCTCGCCAGCGTCCAGTAGACGGGATTGTAAAGCCCAAATGCCAGGAACAGACCAACACCCGCCAGAATCAGCCACGGCAGTCGTGAATGCCGTGAACGGGACGCCGCGCCAACCAGCGCCAGCGCCAGCCCGATCACGCCGGGATAGACGATGTACTCGGTCGAGATCAGGCTGTCATAGCTGGGCAGCAGACCGCGCCCGATGGCGAATGGACTGAACGAGAACGCCATCGCCTGTTCCGGGTTGAAGCCGCCGCTGCGGTTGCCCACGCTCGCCAGTTCCAGTGTCGGCAGAAGCTGCGGCAGCGACAGCAGCAGTGCCAGCCCGCCGCCCAGCGCCAGCACGATCAGCGCGCGCGGGATCTGCCGGGGCGGGCGGGTCAGGGCGAGCAGCGCCAGCCCAACGCCGGTGATGAAGACCGTCTGTGTGTGCCCTGTGAAGAACTGGAGCGCCAGCGCCGCGCCCAGCCACGGCAGCCCGCGCCGAGGCTGCCGCAGTGTGAGCAGAAACAGCAGGACGATCCACGGCAGCCATGCCAGCCCCTGAAGCTGATTGATCTGCTCGATGCGGGCGCTGAGCGCGCCGCCGAGCGCAAAGATCAGCGCCGCTGTCAGCGCGGGCATTGGTTCCAACCGGACGGCGCGGCGAGCCAGGGCATACATCCCGAACGCGCCCCAGAGCATGTGCACGAGAATGCTGATGCGGATGGCGTCTGGCGGGGTCAGGCGCAGCGGAACAGACAGCCAGTTGGGTGGGTAAAATGTGCCGGGCTGGCTGTTGCCGAGCAGCGGCGCGCCCATGAACAGATCCGGCGTCCACAGCGGCAGCCGGCCAGCAGCGAGCGCGGCATCACGCGCATGCCAGTAGGGATAAAAATAGGCAAACGTGTCGCCGCGGGCGAGGATGTTTGCCGTGAAGATGAACTGATGGAAACAGAGGAGGACCAGCAGACTCAGCGCCAGCAGGGGCGCGATGCGCGCGAGGAATTTCAAGGGTCAGCCGGAAGGACAGCCGCGCCCGGTCATGCGGCGCACAACGGCGCAGGCTGTCCGCTGAAGTCCATGATTACGCCTGGTTCTCGCTGGCGCTGTCGGAAGGCTCACTGGCAGGCGGCGGGATGAAATATTCTTCATGCTCCATTTTTTCCGTCAGCACGAAGTACATCACGCCGACGACGGAAAACAACGCCAGCGCGACGAGGATCACCCCGATCAGAAATTCCATCGATCTGCCTCCTGGGATTTCAGAAACGCCATACGCACGATTGTAACACAAGCCGCGCTGATCTGTCCGGCAGGATCAGCCGTTCGGATCGCGGCGCGCCACAATTTCATGCAGCACGAAGATGATCAGCGCGCATGCCGCGATCGTCGGCGCAACGACATCAAGTGACGACAGCGATGCCAGCACCCCGATCAGCGATGGAATCACGGCGACACCCAGGCTCGCGCCCGCGATCTGGAAACCGATGGCGTCATTGGCGTTGACCTTGCCGACGTAGCGCGGTGTATTGGTCACCAGTACAGGGAAAAGCGGAGCCTGACCGAAGCCGAGCAGCACCAGCCCGACATAGCCGATGATCGGCGTTGGGTTGAGCCACCACATCACCGCGCCGATGCCCGTGGCGATGATGCAGGCGCGCACCAGCGGGATAGTATCCTTCCAGCGTGTGATGATAGCGCCGAAGAAGATGCGCCCGACGGTGAAACTGCCCCAGTACAGGCTGACCAGCCAGCCCGCGACCTCCGGATCGACACTGCGCCGCTCGGTGAAAAGGCTGTACGCCCATGTGCCGGGCGCGGCTTCCAGACCGGCGTAGACGAAGAAGATGAGCATGCTCAGCCAGACCCACGGCGAACGGAGCGACGAGAGGACATTGGCGCGGCGGGGACGCGGCGCACCGTCGCTGGAGACCGGGGACGCAGGCGGCAGATCGAGCGTCAGCCACTCGCGGCGCAGCACAAAGTAGATGCCCAGCAGACCGAGGATGATCAGCCCGATGGTGAGGTAGCCGGCGCGCCATGTGGCATTGTTGACCGCCGCCGTCATGATGAGCGGGCTGAGCGTGGTTCCGATGCCGAAGCAGGCATGCAGCCAGTTCATCGAGCGGGCATTGTGGAAGGCGGCGTAGTAGGCATTCATGGCGGCGTCGAACAGACCCGCGCCTGCGCCGACCACGGCCGCCGTCAGGATGACCGCCAGCCATGACGGCGCGACCGCATAGCCGACCAGACCCAGCACGATCAGACCGAGCGCGAGCATGAACAGGCGGCTGTAGCCGAGCCGCCGCGTGATCGATCCGCTGATGAAACTCATGCCGGTGTAGCCGAGCGTGTTGGCGATCAGCGCGACACCCGCCGCCGAGACATCCAGCGTGAATTCGCTGCGCATGTACGGGAATGCGATCCCGAATGCGCCGGCGATCAGTCCGAGACCGATAAAACCGGCAAAAGCGGCGAGCTGCTCGCGGACGCTGCTGCGGTCCTGCCCCAGCGCTTTTGAAAGCTGCGTCAAGGTCTTTCCTCCATCATAAAAGAGCGCGTCGGAAAACGGCGCGTGGATCGTTTCACACGGAGAACACGCGCCACAATCCAGGTGTGATAGCGCGATGATCGACTTTGGGATTACACTACTGCAAAAGCTGTAACTTTATTGTCCTATGAACTGCCCGCGGATGGAAGGATTGGACTCATGCGGAATTGGACTCCGCGCCTGCTTGCGCTCGTTCTGGTGTTCTCGTTCTTCGCGCTGACGGTGGCGACGATCGCGCCGCGCACCGCTGACGCCCAGCCTGAACTTACGCCAACGGGCAGCTTTCCCACGCCGCCCGCCACGCCGGAATGCTTCCTGCGCAACACGCTGCCCAACGATGTCGTCCGCGCTGGCATTCCTGATACGCTGATGGGCGCGATCTTCTGCCGCACGCTGGTACAGAACGGCGAGTATATCTACTGGCGCACCAACCAGATCACCGACGATGAACATATCGGCATCGCCGGGCTGCTCGAACTCGACATCCGGCAGGCGGTCGATGTCTTCTCGCCGGGGGTGACCTATTACGAAGGCGGAATCGTGATGTGCCTGCGCGGGCGCGGCAATATGATCTACCTCAACGCCAACCAGGCCCCGCGTCACGCTGAAATCGTCGGCACGTATACCGTCGATGAGTTTCCCGGTTTCACCTGCCTGACGCTGTTTGAGCCGGGGACGCTGGTGCTGGTGCAGCCGCCGCGCCCCACGCCGAGACCGACGCGCACACCGCGCGGTCGCTGAGGATAGCGGTTTTACTGCGGCGTGATCGGGATCGTCAGCCGCAGCTCATCCAGCATGCGCACGGCGAGCAGGTTGCGCAGCGTGCCGCCGAAGCGGGTTTCGAGCGCGTTATCGAACTGAAGGTTGCGGAAGCCGCTCAGCCGCATATGGATGAAGTCCCCTTCCAGCCCATAGCGCGGCATGTTGCGCGTTGCCAGAAACAGGTTGATCAGCGGTGTCTGGTACTCGCCGGACAGCCGGACGATGACGCGGTTGAATTCCAGCGATTCGTCTGCCCGGAAGTGATCCGGGTCGAAGCTGAATGTCGAGAGGACAGGGATGACACCCTCTGCAATCGACTGCTCGACGATGCCGCGCATCTGCGTCTCATAGCCTTCGACATCCATCGCGATCAGATCGTTGGGACCGAACATGATCAGGCTGACCGCCGGGCGCTGAATCCGGTATTCGCACGTCAGCGGCGACTCGCCATAGTTGCAAAGTGCGGCATCTGACCACATCGAGTCGAAGACTACAAAGGTCGTCAGACCGCGCCGCGCCGCCACGCTGTATCGGTTGAGCGATGGGCCGAAGAAGGCGATCGTCCCTTGCAGATGATCATACGGGCCGAGCACCGCGCCGCTCACATCCGCCATCGGGTTGAGGTAGAACGGGTCTGCGCTCAGGCTGTCGCCGATCTTGGTCACGGCGGCCGGATTGATGCCGAGCGTCTGCCCATGCGCGAACACCTCACGCATCGCATTCGACACGCCGGAGACGATCCGCGGCGCATAGAGATCGCGCCATTCCGGATCAGTGATCGTATCGAGATCGGCGTCATGCAGCCATGTGACCGGGATCTGGCTGTAGCGCACGGCCGGATCAAGCTCAAGATCGCCGCGCCACACCCAGCCGTCGAGTGTCAGCGACGGGTCGCTGGACGGAATCACGATACGCAGCCATGTGCCGACGCTGCTCCGCTCGACGATCTGGCCGACTGCCCCGCGCCACAGCACATCTGTCTGGAAATAGGTTTCGCCGGGACCTCGGCGCACTGGCGTCTCGCGGACGGCGCGCGCAGAAAATTCAGCGGGGATGGCGGTGGGGGCAGGTTCCTGGGTGGCTTCGGGGGTCTGGGCGCTGGCGGGCGCAATCCCCGCGCAGCAGATGAGGAACAGAACGATCAGACGGCGCATGTTCGGCGGAAAACTCCACGGCAGTTTTTTTCAACGCCCTATTGTTATCAAGGATGCGCAGTTTCGCAACCGAGAGCTATCTGCCGTTGATGGCGCTGCGCCGCTCGAACAGCAGCACATCACGCCATACGCCGGCAAGCTGTCCGAGCCGCTCGCGGTAGCCCACCCGCCGGAAACCGCAGCGCTCATGCAGCGCAATGCTGGCGCTGTTCTCTCGCAGGATGCCGGCTTGCAGCGTCCAGTAGCCCGCCTGCTCGCTGGCGTCGATCAGCGCGCTGAGCAGCGCTGTGCCGATGCCCTGCCCGTGTGCCCGCGCCGCGACGTAAACGCTGACTTCGCCGACGCCTGCATAGACGCACCGCCCGGAGACCGGCGTCAGCGCCGCCCAGCCGACGATCTCGCCCGCTACTCGCGCTGTCAGGCGGCATTCGGGCGCATGCGCGGCATTCCACGACGCCCAGTCAGGGACACTGGTCTCGAAGGTGGCATTTCCGCCCGCAATGCCTTCCGCATAGATGGCGGCGACGGCGGGCCAGTCTGCTTCGGTGAGCGGGGCGATGGCGGGCAGGCTGCTGCTGTTCATGAGGGATGAGATCGCTTTCGTGTTCGGCGTCTGATTGGCGCGGGCGGCACTCCACGGTATGCTCTGCTCATCCGTGATCCGGAAGGACAGCGCCATGACCGACGGCAAGATCCGCCCCCGCGACAGGCATCTGATGCAGCCCGGCATGGAATACTGCTACGTGGACTGCGATATCGATTATAGCCAGCTCACAGCGATCGTGCGTATCTCAGTGTTCGATCTGGAGCAGTATCGCGATGAGGTTCGGCGCGATGTAAGCGAACATGAGCTGACGCAGATCGTTCGCGGGCTGATCTCGGACGGCTGGCAGCATATGCGCGGCGAGCGCGGGCGCGAATATGAAGGGCACTACTTCCAGCGTCCAAAGCCTGCGGCGGCTTCCCAGGAATCATCATGAACGATGGCAGGGTTTATCCGCGCGACCGGCATCTGCTTCAGCCCGGCATGGAATACTGTTATGTGGCTGCGGAGATTGATTACGGCAGGATGAGGGCGACGGTGCGGATCGTCCGTTTCGATCAGGAAGGGGTGCAGGAAGAACGCCAGCAGGAGGCGGTGACACAGCATGATCTGGCGCTGATCGTGGCGCGGCTCAGGCAAGAGGGCTGGGAACAGACAGGCGCGGAAAACGGCCGCGAGTATGAGCTTTATTTTTTCCGCAGGGGCACGGTCACATAGATTGCTTTTAAATTTCAGCGTTATGTGAAGATGTCTCTTCGCGGGCATCATCCCACATCCGCTCGTAGACTCCCACCCAGTAATCAAACCAGTGCTGAGATGCATCCTTGTGGATGGTGATATGCATCCGCTGGTTGATCGTTTCGTTGCGGTAGCCGAAGAACTCCACATACAGCCGCCCATCCCGCCCATACGGATCGACGATCACGATGCTGAAACCGGGGCTTCTGCCCAGCAGGCGGTAGTGTGCGTTCCAGTTCCGGTTGGCCGTCAGCTTGCGCAGTCGGTCGAGCGAGAGATCGATATCCTTGGCGAGCGCGCTGTCAGTATCAAGCTGCCGGCTGAGCGCTTCCACATAGTCACTTTCCTGCAAATCCTGAAGCATCATGCGGAATTCACCGCCGCGCTCCAGCAGCTCGCTGCGGAAAAATGGCGCATTGGCGAGGATGTTGATGCCGGAAGGCGCGTAGATCCACAGCGCGCGCGCCCCTTTGATGAATTCGAGCAGGTTCGGCAGGCTGGTGCGATCTTCAAGCACGGCGTCGAGGTCGGGCGTCGTGATGCGGGCGCGCATATCGCGAAAGAGCAGCAGCGCCAGCGATGCCAGGATGACGTTGAGATAGACCTCCAGGCTGACGGAACCGACCAGATCGAGCACGATGACAGCAATCCCGACCACGACCGTGAGCGCCGCGACGGGATTGCTGCGAATGGTGACGACAAGCTGTTTGAATGTGCGGTACATGCCCCCGCCGTTTCAGGTTATGCCGGGATCATCGCCTGGAACTGTGTGCAGAGCGCCGGATTGGTTGCCGCGTATACGTAGAGCAGCGTTTCGCCATTGACGATGAACTGCCCTGCCGAACCGCATGGCTCAATGCCTGCCTGCTGCGCAGAGAGTCCCTGGGGCCCGCTGCCGAGCGCGCAGGGCAGGAAGTTGTTGATGGCGCGCGTTGCGTTCACCACCGCCATCGCGCCGACGGAGGGAATCTGCCCTTCAAGCACAGTGGCGATATCTGACTGGACATAGACTTTGGCGGCGACCGCACCGACTGCCGAGTAGCAACTGATCATGCCGTCGATCTGCGCGATCGCGCCAGCCACCAGCAGATTGCCGGTCGCCAGGGAAGCGCCGCCGGTCACCGTGCTGATGGCGCTGGCGATGCTGCTGGCAGGAGTCGAGATGTATCCCGGAATATCACGGACGAAGTTGCCCGCAGCAGTCGGGTCATTGGCACTGTTACCGGTCGTCGGGACGATATTGGTCTGAAACTGACTGCATGCTGCGACCAGCAGGGCAAGCACTGCGATCATCAACAGGCGGGTGAGGGTTCGAGCCATGAGACGTTCTCCTTTTGCTCTCCACGCCCATTATAGTGGCACTTCAAAAGTTGCGTACCCCCACGAAAGCGAGGGGTCTGCGGCGGATGCGCCGGATCGAACCCTTTATGCCTCGTCTGCTGTCAGCTCGACCAGCGTCTGCCCACGCTCGACGACATCGCCAACCTGCACCCGAACATGAGCGACGCGACCGCTCGTCTCGGCCGTGATGCGCAGCTCCATTTTCATCGCTTCCAGGATCATCAGCGGCTGCCCGCGCTGAACCTGATCCCCCGCCGAGACCATGACGGCGCGCACCTGCCCCGGCATCTGCGCAGTGCATGTCAGCCGGGGGTCACGCGCTGATCGTCGTCCTGAGCGGGGAGTCTCGTCTTCGCGGATCAGCGTGAAGGTCTCGCCGTCGAGCGCGATGAAGCGCGCTTGCCCGCGCGCCGCCGCTGCCAGTGTGATCGGCGGCTGATCGTCGATCCACACCCGGAAGCCATCTGCCGTCCGTTCTGCGCGAACGGGGTAGACCGTGCCGTCGATTTCTGCCACCAGCGCGCCGTCCGTCTGCCTGTCAAGGCGGATGGTGTAGACTTCGCCGCGGTAGGTGTAGCGAAAGGTCTGTCCCACCGGCTCAGCTCCACTGAAGTCTGCGCAGCATAAACATGCCCGTTCCGATCATCATAAATTTAATCCGGATTATACCGCTTCTGAAATTGGAGAGCCGACTCCGGCATCAGAATTCGGCATTTCTGAGGCGGACAGGATAAATATCCGGTGAACGCATGGCATTTGGGTTCGTGAGATGGTTCACAAATCGGGTATAATGAAAGCCATTNGAATTCGGCATTTCTGAGGCGGACAGGATAAATATCCGGTGAACGCATGGCATTTGGGTTCGTGAGATGGTTCACAAATCGGGTATAATGAAAGCCATTACGTACATTTTTGCAGGAGAATGGAAGTTATGTCCGGGAAGGCGTGGGAAAAATCAGCGGTTTCGGCTGCTGTGCGTCCGTCTTTCAACACGCAGCGCATCGTCTATTTCGTCATCGGCGCGATCATCCTCGCCGCCGTTGCCTATCTGCTGGTGAGCGGGACTCTACTGGGCGCGCGCTACTTCATCACCGTCGATGATCTCATGAACAGCGCCGAGCGCTATACCGGCCAGTCAGTACGGGTGGCCGGCGCGGTGCTGGGGGATACCATTTTCTATGATCCTGAGCAGCTTTTGATCGAATTCACGGTGGTGCAGGTGCAGGAACCCTACAACGATCTGGCAGAAGCGCTGCATCTGGCGGTCAACAATCCTAACGCCACCCGCCTGAATGTCCGGGTCGAGAATCAGGTCAAGCCAGAGCTGCTCGTCCACGAAGCCCAGGCGATCATGACCGGCGTCCTCGGTGAAGACGGCATCTTCCACGTCAGCGATCTCAATCTGAAATGCCCGACGCGCTTTGTTGAGAATCAGCCGGATCAGAGCATCGCCAACCCGGAGGTCTGATCGATGCTCGCCGAAATTGGTCTTGCGAGCGTTGCCTTCGCCTTTGCGGCGAGTATTTACGCCTGTGTGGCGGCTGTTTATGGCGGCGCGCGTCATCAGGATGCGCTGATCGCCAGCGCCCGCAACGCTGCGCTGATCACGCTGCCCCTGCTCGTGATCGCGTCCGTCGCACTGCTGGCCGCCCTGCTCGGCGAGCAGTATCAGATCGCCTATGTCTGGCAGGTGACCAACCCATCCACGCCGCTTTTCTATCGCTTCACCGCGCTGTGGGGTTCGCAGGAAGGCTCGCTGCTGTTCTGGTGTCTGATCATGAGCATCTTCACCTTCTTCGCCATCGGTTGGGGAACGCGCCATGATCGCCGCCTGCTGCCCGGCGTGATCGCGTGGTCGATGGCGACGCTGGCATTCTTCATCGGGCTGGTGCTGTTCCTCGAAAACCCGTTTGAGCGCTACTGGATCGCTGCGGATGGCACAGTCGTTCAGTCGCTGTTCATCCCGGCGGGGGCTGCCGCGCCGAGCGCGACCCGGCTGGCGGAAACGGCGCGCGGTCTCAACCCGCTGCTGCGACACTTCGGCATGATCATTCACCCGCCGATGCTGTACCTCGGTTTCACGGGTTTCGTCATCCCGTTCGCGTTTGCGATGTCAGCGCTGGCATCGGGTGAACTGTCGGCAAACTGGATCCGCGCCACGCGGCGCTGGTCGCTGATCGCATGGCTGTTCCTCAGCCTCGGCTTGCTGCTCGGTGGGCGCTGGGCATACGATGTTCTCGGCTGGGGCGGCTACTGGGGCTGGGATCCGGTCGAAAATGCGGCGTTCATCCCGTGGCTGGTCGGCACGGCGTTCATTCACAGCGTGATGATCCAGGAAAAGCGCGGCATGCTCAAAACGTGGAACATGATGCTCGTCATCTTCACGTTTTCCGCCGTCATCTTCGGCACGTTTGCCACCCGCAGCGGTCTGATCGACAGTGTGCACAGCTTCGCGCAGAGTGAAATCGGCGTGCCGATGTTCCTGTTCTGGGCGAGCATGACGCTGATCGGCGTCGTGCTGATCGTCTGGCGCTGGAGCCGTGGCGAACTGCGCGGCGAGCATCACTTCTCTGGCGTACAGAGCCGTGAATTTCTGTTTGTGCTCAACAATGTCGTGTTCGTGACGCTGGCGATCGCCATCTTCTGGGGCAGTTTCGGTGCGCCGATCGTGTCGCAGATCGTCATGAACACCGATATCACGCTGGGGGGCGACTACTTCAATGCCGTGACGCCGCCGCTCTTTCTGGTGATGTATCTGCTGATGGGCGTCGCTCCACTTTCGGCGTGGGGCGCGTCCAGCGTGGCGCGTATGGGACGGGCGGCGGTCGTCCCGCTCATCCTGACGCTGATCACGCTGGGGCTGTTCATCATCGGCGGCATGGGCACGCCCGGCGCGCTCTTTGGCTATGGCGTGGTGCTGCTGGCGGGGTATGTCGCCCTGTACGAAATCTGGCGCGGCGCACAGGCGCGGACGCGCAGCGCGGGCGAAGCGCTGCCGGTGGCGCTGATCCGCATTTTCGCGCGCAATCGCCGTCGTTACGGGGGATTCATCGTCCATTTTGGCATCACGGTGATCGGCATCGGCGTGATCGGCAGTACAGCCTTTCAGGCGCAGACGCAGCAGACCCTGCGCCCCGGCGAAAGCCTGCGGCTTCAGGATTACACGCTGGTCTATGACAGCGTTGATCTGGGGCAGATCGCCGATGATGGCCGCGTGATCGACATCGCTAACCTGACTCTGCTCCGTGGTGGTCAGCCGATCGCCACGCTGCGTCCACGGCATGACTTCTTCCCCGGCGCGGGCGGCGCTGCCGGTCAGCAGATGATCATCGCCGGCGCGCACAGCACGCTTGAAAATGACTTCTACGTCCTGCTTGCCGGGCTTTCCGGCGCGGACAGCCGCACGGCGACTTTCCGCGTCTACATCAACCCGCTGGTCAACCTCGTCTGGTGGGGCGGGCTGATCCTGATCCTCGGCACGTTCATCAGCACCGCGCCCGGCGATACGGTCTCGGCGGCCAGCCGCGCCCGCGCAGACAAGCGCGCCGCCGCAGGGGCAGCCGCATGATCCGCTGGCTGCGTTGGGTCGTCGTGCTGATCGCCAGCCTGGGGACGGTCGTCGTCTTCGCTCAGAGCAGCATCGTCGTCACTGATGACATGGTGAACGAGATCGCCTACGGGCTGTACTGCCCGGTCTGCCCGAACGAACGGCTGGACTCGTGCCAGACAGAAGCCTGCGCAAGCTGGCGGGCGGATATTCGTCGTCAGCTTGAAGCCGGGCGCACCCGCGATGAGATCGTCCGCGATTTCGTTGCCCGCTATGGCGAACGCGCCGTCGGCACGCCGCTCGACCCGACGCTCTACGCCCTTTCGGTTTATGTGCCCTTCATCATTGCGGGCATCGCGCTCGTGATCGGGCTGTTGACCTTCCTGCGCTGGCGATCGCGCCGCGCTGTGCCGGTCAGCCTGCCGCCCACACCAGACTCCGCGCCGGATGATCCGTATCGTTCGCGGCTGGAACAGGATATTCAGGAATAAACCATGTCCGATGTCAACCTTCTGGACGAAATCGAAAATCAGCCGCCAGCCGCCCGTTCATCCTTCAGCCTGACCGCCATTCTGGTGATCGCGGCGCTGCTGGTCGTGATCGGGATCGTCGGGCTTGCGCTGGCGCGCTCTCAGCAGGGGCAGCCGCAGGCAGGCCCCGCGCCGGATTTCACGCTGACGACGTTTGACGGCGAGACAATCCGCCTGAGCGACCTCCGCGGGCAGATCGTGATCGTCAATTTCTGGGCGAGCTGGTGCGGCCCCTGCCGCGAAGAAGCCCCCGCACTCGAACGCATCTACCAGCGCTTCCGCGATCAGGGGGTGGTCGTACTCGGCGTTACCTATGTGGATGATGACGCAGACTCGCTCGCCTTCATCGAGCAGTATGGGCTGACGTATCCTTCCGGCCCTGACCGGGGCACGGTCATCAGCAAGCAGCTCTATCACATCCAGGGCGTGCCGGAAACGTTTGTCGTCGATCAGAACGGCGAGATCGCCGAGTTCATCTTCGCGATGGTCGATGAAGCCGCGCTGACGGCGACCATCGAGCGGCTGCTGGCGGCGTAGATCATCATGAGCGCTGCCGGTCTGCTTTTCGCTTTCGTCCTCGCCTCCCTGACGCTGCTGGTGATCCTCGCGCCTCTGCTGATCAGCCAGCGCCGCGCGGGCGCTGAAGCCGCCCTGACGGAGCTTCAGCGTGAACGTCTGCAGGTGTATTACGAGCGCGTGCTGCGCAATATCCGCGACCTGGATGACGATCATGCGGTTGGCAAGGTCAACCCGGAGGATTACGCCCGTGAACGTGAGTATTGGGCAGTTCGCGGTGTGCAGGCGCTCAAGGCGCTGGATGCTCTCGCCGCCCAGACGCCGGATAAGCCGGTGATCGCACGTACCACCCCCGACTCTGGCGCGGTCGATCATGCCATCGATGATGCCATCGAAGCCGCCGTTCGTGCTGCACGCCAGTCCCAGCCTTCCGAAGCCGCCCCTCAGGAGTCGTCCGCATCGTGAGCCGCGCGCGCATCGCTGTCCTGATTGTGCTTTGCGCGGCGCTGACCGCGTGCAGCGGACTGGCGGGCGAGCCGCGCATCGTCGCGACGATCCCGCCGCCGTCGCCAGCGCCCACGGAAGCCGGTTTTCCGCTGCGTCCGCCAGACCTGCGCGTTGGCGCGCAGATCTACGCTGCGCGCTGCATCGAGTGTCACGGTATCACCGGCGCGGGGGATGGCGCGCTGGTGCAGAGCGGGCAGATCGTCAACGCGGGCAATTTCACGGACCCGCAGACCGCCAGCAGCCAGCGCCCGACCGACTGGCACGAGACGATCACCAACGGGCGAATCGAGAACCTGATGCCGCCGTGGCGAGATGCGCTCAGCGAGGAACAGCGCTGGGCGGTCGGTTTTTACACCTATACCATGCACTACACTGCCGGGCAGCTTGCGCGCGGGCGTGAACTGTATGCCCAGCACTGTGCCGAATGTCATGGCGAGCGCGGCGCTGGAGATGGACCCCGCGCTGCTGAACTGGCGGGTTCACCCGGCGATCTGACGGATGCCGCTGAGATGAGCGTGCTCAGCGATCAGGTGATCTACAACATCATCAGCGAGGGGGTGGGGCTGCCAGATGAAGCCATGCCCGGCTTCCATGATGTGCTGAATGAGGATGAGCGGCGCGATCTGGCAAAATTTACGCGGACTCTCTCGCTGGCCAATGTCGAAGTGATCGCCCAGGGGCAGCCACAGCCCGCCGCCACGGCTGAAGCCGAAGCGGCTGTCGAATCGTTCAGCGGCGGCATCGTCAGCGGGCAGATCCTCAATGGCACGGCGATGGGACGTGTGCCGGCAGAGATGGGCGTCGAGATGTTCGTACTCGATGCTGACTTCAGGCTGGTCGATCAGTTTGCCACGGTCGCCGATGCTGCCGGGCGCTTCAGCATCGCTGAGGTTCCGATCGTGCCGGACGGCCGCTATATCGCCCGCGTCGCGTACCGCGATCGCATCTATACCACCCGAATCACCCCGGCATCGGCTTTTGTGGACGGCGCGCTCGATCTGCCGATCACGATCTATGAGCTGACCGAAGACCCGGCAGTGCTGACGATCGAAGGGCTGGTGACGCAGGTGACCGCCGTTGGCGACAGCCTGCAAGTCTTGCAGGTTTTCAATTTCCGTAACGACAGCGACCGCGCCTACAGCACCAGCGCCACGACAGAGGAAGGACTGCCGATCTCGGTGGTGATCAGCCTCCCGCCCGGCGCGCTGATCATGGGCTTTGGCGAGCAGGGGCGCTATGTGGCTTCAGAGGATCAGACGGCAGTCGTCGATACCCTGCCAGTGCTGCCTGGGCAGGGGCATCTCGTGGAAGTGATCTATCTCGTCCCCTACAACGGCGATGCCATCGTCGAGCAGGCGATCAATTACTCGCTTGCAGGGCAGGTGCGCCTGCTGGCGCGTCCGCTCAATATCGGCGTGCGCAGTGATCAACTGCCGTCGCTTGGCGTGGAGACGGTCGGCTCAACCGAGTATGCGGCGTATGGCGCGTCGCTGACGCTCTCGCCCGGACAAGCCGTTCGCTACCAGATTACGGGCGCGGGTGTGCCAGTCAGCGAGACCGGGCAGCCGCTCACCGTGACCGATACTTCACTGCCGCTGGCGATCATCATCGGTATCGCGCTGGAAGTGCTGCTGGTGATCGGGCTGGTGGTCTGGTTTCGCCGCCGCCGGGCTGCCAGCCAGCCAGCGCGCAGCGCAGAGACTGTGCTGATGGACGCGCTCATCCGCCAGATCGCCGAACTGGATGCCGATTATGAGGCGGGCAGGCTGGCGCAGGATGACTATGAACGTCAGCGCGCGGCGCTCAAGGGGCGGCTGGCCGCGCTGATGACGCCGGAGCAGAAATCGTGACCGAAACTCAGGGGGCGAAGCCGCTGATCGTCCTCGCCGGGCTGAGCAAGGCTTACGGCTTTCGCCCGGTGCTGCGCGGCATTGATCTTGAGATCAGGCGGGGAGAATGCGTCGCTCTGCTGGGAGCCAACGGCAGCGGAAAATCGACGCTGCTGCGGCTGCTGTGTGGGCTGACCAAGCCGAGCAGCGGCACGATCCATGTGGGCGGCTGGCAGATCCCGCGCGAGATCGACGCGGTGCGGGCGCAGATCGGGCTGGTCAGCCATAAACCGCTGGTCTACGATACGCTGACCGCGCGCGAAAATCTGAATTTCTTTGCGCGGCTCTATCATCTGCCAGCAGCCGAACGCGCTGATCGGGTTGACGGGCTGCTGCGCCGCGTCGGGCTGCACCGGCGCGCTGACGATCTGGTGCGCAGTTTTTCACGCGGGATGCTCCAGCGCCTGAGCATCGCCCGCGCGCTGCTGCATCAGCCGGATGTGCTGCTGTTCGATGAGCCGTATACCGGGCTGGATCAGGAAG
>SZPD01000171.1 GCA_030263515.1 Anaerolineae bacterium CFX9
CGGTTTACGGATCCGGCACATCCGCAGGCCTGGACGCCGCCTCCTGCCGATGAGAGTCCGCCCACCGCTTGACAATAGAACTAAAGTTCTATATCATCGGGATATGCATATACACACTGCCCCCGACACGATCACTAAACTGGCGAAGATGGCGGATGCCACACACTTCGAGCCAGCCGGCGATTCTCCGCAAACCGAGCGTCCTCAGAGCCGGCGGCGCGAGCAGTACCAGTCGCGCAGTCTGGCCGAGTGTATCACCAACGTCAGCACGCCAAAGGGAAAAAAACCGATCCTCAAAAGTATGCTGACGACAGCCTGCGAACGCAACTGCAATTACTGCCCCTTCCGCGCCGGGCGTGCCAGAACCGAGCGGATCACGATCACGCCGGATCAGATGGCGAAAGCGTTCGATGAGCTGGCACGCGCCAGGCAGGTTGAAGGGATGTTCCTCTCGTCCGGCATCATCAAGGGCAGCGTGACGACACAGGACAAGCTGCTGGATACCGTCGAGATCGTCCGGCAGAAGTACCGCTATCGCGGCTACGTGCATCTCAAGGTCATGCCCGGCGCTGAGTACGATCAGCTTTACCGCGCCATGCAGCTCGCAGATCGCGTCTCTGTCAACCTGGAAGCTCCGAGCAGCGAACGTATGGCGGCCTTAGCGCCTAAAAAGCATTTTGAGCGTGAACTGCTTGATCTTCTGATCGCAGCCGAGAAGATACGCCGCGATCATCCGCATCAGAAACTTGCACGCACCGTCACCCAGTTTGTGGTGGGGGCGGTGGGCGACACCGATCTCGAACTGCTGTCGCTCAGCAGCCGGCTGTACCGGCAGGCAAATCTCGCCCGCGCCTATTATTCGGCGTTCGAACCCGTCATCCAGACGCCGCTGGAAAACGTCTCTGCAACGCACCCGAAGCGCGAGTTCCGGCTTTACCAGTCAAGCTTCCTGCTGCGAGATTATCTCTGGGAAGTGGAAGAACTGCCGTTCATGCAGGACGGCAACCTCGATCTGAACCTCGATCCCAAGCGCGCCTGGGCAGATGCGCACCTCGTTCATGCACCGGTTGAGATCAACACGGCAGAACGCACGCAGTTGATGCGAATTCCGGGCATTGGGCCGAAAGGCGCAGATGCAATCATCCGCGCCCGCGCCAAAGCGACGATCGCCGAGCTGAACCAACTGCGCAAACTCGGCATTGCCGCGCCCGATCAGGCAGCGAATTATGTGCTGCTCAACGGCAAACGTCCCCCCGCTCAGCTTTCCCTGCTGTAACGCCCGGCAGATAATCGGGAATCAGCATAAAATATTCAGTAATGTGCTGACTGACGGGCACATCGTTTTTGCTTTCAGGGGGAGACATGAGCAAGATACGGAATGGCGCTGAACTCAGCCGGCAAAGCTGGAATGCGCTGATGCAGAACAAGTACCTGCTGGCATTTCCACTGATGTCGATGATCGGCATGATCATCGTCACGATCATCTTCTTCATTCCACTGGCGGGAACCGGCATCCTCAGCAGTATGTCGTCCTCCGGCGACAACGGCGGCGGATTCAACATCCTGTTTCTGATCGTGCTGTTCATCTACTATTTCGTCGCCTATACCGTCACGATTTTCTCAAATACGGCGCTGGTCGGTGTGGCTTTAAAGATCACCAAAGGGGAACAGGCGTCTGTTCAGGATGGGATCAATATCGCCCTTTCGCGGCTGGGCAACATCTTCATCTATGCCTTCATCTCGGCGACGGTCGGTATGCTGGCGCGCAGCATCCGCGAATCGGGGCGCAACTCCAACAATATTGTGCTGAGCATCATCGCGGCGATCATCGGTGGTCTGATCCAGGGGGCGTGGAACCTGGTAGTCTTCTTCGCCGTACCCATCATGGTGGTCGAAAATCAGGGCGTGCTCGAAACGCTGCGCAGAAGCTGGGAGCTTTTCAAGCGCACCTGGGGCGAATCATTCACCGGAAATGCGGTGATCGGCGGCGTCTCGTGTCTTGTCAACCTGGCGATTCTGCTGGTCGGCGGGCTGCTGATCGCAGGGGCAGTCGCCAGCGGCTCCACGGCGCTGATCGTGGTGGCGGTGGCGCTGGTGGTGCTGGCATTTGTCGCCGTCGGACTGATCAGCGGCGCGGTCAACGGCATCTTCCAGGCATCACTGTATCATTTTGCCACCACGGGCGACGCAGGCGTCTACATCGATACTGAGCTGGCACGTCAGGCATTTCTCGCCTGAGCGCGAACGCCAATGTCTGAAAAAACCCGCGAGATTCCTCACTCGATCTCGCGGGTTTATTTTCCTCAATTAATCGAATCAAGATTTGATTTTATTACCTGCCGCGCTACAATACGTGCCATGCGTTTGTTTGACGTGTATAAGATATTTTCAGGAGGACTGCCTTGTCCGTAGTGGTATTTACACGCAGTACGCCAGACACCACCGCCAGGGTGGAAGTCGGGTCGAATGGGCAGGTCACCTGGGGAGACGCCGCCACCGTCGTCAACCCGTGGGACGAATATGCCCTGGAAGAAGCCATCCTGCATGCCAAGGATCGCGGCGCAGGCAAGTCTGTGGTCGTTGCGATTGGCGGCGAAATGCACGGTGAAGCGCTCAAACACAGCCTGGCGATGGGTATCGATGAGGCGATCCGGGTAGATGATCCCGCGCTGGAAGGATCGGACGCGCTGGCATATGCCATTGCGGCAGCGGCGGCGGTGCAAAAGATCGGCGATGTCGATCTGGTCATCTTCGGCAAGGAAAGCGTCGATGTCGGAACCGACCAGCATACCTACGCGACGGCGCGCAAGCTCGGCTGGACGATGCTCGCCTATGTATCCAAAGTCCTCGAAATCGACTATGCGGCAAAAACGATCAAGGTGGAACGGCTGCTTGAGGAAGGCAAACAGGTTGTCACCAGCCGCCTGCCCGCGGTGATCAGCGTCATGAAAGACATCAATGAGCCGCGCTATCCATCGTTCATCGGCATCAAGAAAGCGTCAAAGGCTGTCGTGCCGGTCTGGTCGCTGGCAGATCTCGGTGTGAGCCTGCCAGAAGCCCGGACGCGCGTCACCGCGTATCGCAACCTGCCTGCGCGTGAGACGAAGACGGAGATGATCACGGGAACACCTGAAGAAATGGCCGCCCAACTGGTGGACAAACTGCTTGAGGAAAAGGTGCTATGAGCGCAATTTTTGTCTGGATCGAAACATTCGGCGGCAAAGCCGTCCCTACAAGCTGGGAAGCGCTCAGCGCGGGCAAAGCGATTGGGGATGCGGCAGGTGTGCCGGTGACCGCGCTGGTCTTCGGCGAAAATGCGGCTGCCATCGCCCAGGAAGCCGGTCGTTATGGGGCACAGAAAGCGCTCGTGTGTGATGATGCCACGCTCCGGGATTTCCGCCTGGAGCCATACGCGGCACTGCTGACGAAGCTGGTGCAGGATCATGCCCCGAAAGCTGTGGTGGCGGTTGCAACCAGCCGGGCACGGGAACTGCTGGCTTCAAGCGCTGCCGATACAGACAGCCCCATGCTCGCCGATGTCCTCAGCCTGGAAGCAGGCGCGGATGGCAAACTGACGGCAGTTCGCGCGGTCTACTCTGGCAAAGTGCTGAGCGATGCGGCAGTCACCGCTGACGGCACTGCCTTTGTGACTGTGCGCTCGCGGGCGTTCAAGGCGCAGGAAGCGGCGGGCAGCGCCAGTGCTGACGTGAGCAGTGTGCCGGCTGTGCTGAGCGAAGATCAGATCGCCACCAAATCAGTTTCGTTTGAAGCTGAAGTCGGCAAAGTCAATCTGTCAGACGCGGCAATCATCGTCTCTGGCGGGCGCGCCATGGCGAATAACCCCGCCACCCCGCCTCCCGGCACAGCGAACCCCGAAATCTGGAAGGCACAGGATGGCTTTGAACATGTGATCAAGCCGCTGGCGGACGCGCTCGGCGCAGCAGTTGGGGCCAGCCGGGCGGCGGTAGATGCGGGTTATATCCCGTATGCGCACCAGGTCGGGCAGACCGGCAAGACGGTTGCCCCCGATCTGTATATCGCCTGCGGAATCAGCGGCGCGATCCAGCATCAGGCGGGGATGCGCAACAGCAAGGTGATCGTCGCCATCAACAAGGATCCGGAAGCCCCCATCTTCAAGATGGCACGCTTCGGCCTGGTCGGCGATCTGTATCAGATCGTGCCGGCGATCACGGCTGAAGTGAAGAAGCGCCTCGGCAGATAGAATAAAGCCAGCAAGCAGGAACGGCGGGCGTGGTGCGCGGCACTGCGCCCGCTCTCTTTTCATCAGGACAGACCTTTCTGAGCGGTCTTCCCTTGACAGCACAGACAGAATGGAGGATAACACCCTCCACGGTATCGCGCAGCCGTATGCACAAACCCTGATCATCCTGTGAGCATCAAAATAGTGTGATGCCCGCCCTATCAGGGAGACAGCCCAATTTTGAGCGACTGTCCAAAATGGCTACAATCACGCCAGACCGTGACAGGCTTATCCATTCAAATCATCTATCAGGAGTGAACAAACATGGCAAAAGTACCCGTGACCGTCGCTTATGGGGATGGGATCGGCCCGGAGATCATGAGCGCCAGCCTGCACATCATTCAATCTGCAGGCGCTGAGCTGGATATTGAGGAAGTGCTGGTAGGCGAAAAAGTTTACCTGAGCGGCAACACTTCCGGCATCGACCCGGCATTCTGGGATTCTATCCGGCGCACGAAAGTCTTCTACAAAGCTCCGCTGACAACCCCCCAGGGCGGCGGGTTCAAGAGCATTAACGTCACCACGCGCAAGACGCTCAGCCTGTATGCCAATGTGCGTCCGGCGCGCTCGCTTCATCCCTTCGTTGCGACCAAGCACCCGAACATGGACATGGTCATCATCCGCGAGAACGAAGAGGACCTCTACGCTGGAATTGAGCATCGCCAGACTGATGAAGTCTACCAGTGTCTCAAGCTGATTTCGCGCCCCGGCTCGGAGCGCATCATCCGCTATGCATTTGAGTATGCCCGCGCCAACAACCGCAAAAAGGTCACCTGCTTCACCAAAGACAACATCATGAAGCTGACCGACGGACTCTTCCATAAAATCTTCGACGAAATCGCGCCCGAATATCCGGATATCGAGGCGGAACACTGGATCGTCGATATCGGCGCTGCAAAGATGGCCGATACGCCGGAGAATTTCGATGTCATCGTTCTGCCCAACCTGTACGGTGACGTGCTCAGCGATGTCGCCGCCCAGATCGCGGGTTCCGTCGGGCTGGCAGGAAGCGCCAACATCGGCATTCACGCCGCCATGTTCGAGGCCATCCACGGCTCTGCGCCGCGCCGAGCCGGGCAGAACCTGGCGAATCCTTCCGGGCTGCTGCTGGGTGGCGTCATGATGCTCGTGCACATCGGTCAGCCGGAGATCGCAGAACGTGTCCATAACGCCTGGCTGCGTACCATGGAAGAAGGCATCCACACCTACGATGTCTATCGTGAGGGCGTAAGCCGGGAAAAGGTCGGCACAAAGGAATTTGCCGAGGCTGTGGTGGCACGCCTGGGGCAGGTTCCGCAGACGCTCGCGCCGGTGAGTTATGCGCGCGGCAGCGGTGTCCCTGTCGCCAGCGAAGCTGTGCATCGCGTGCCCGCACGGCGTGAGCTGCTGGGTGTAGACCTCTTTCTGTACTGGGATGAGGCGGAGCGCAACCCGAATGTGCTGGGCGACTCCCTGAAAGCGGTCAATAATGGGGAACTGCAACTGAGCATGATCACCAATCGCGGTCTGAAGGTGTATCCGCACGGCGCGCCGGAGACCTTCTGCACCGATCACTGGCGCTGCCGCTTTATGTCGCCGCAGGATGGTCAGCCCGTCACTCAGCAGCAGATCATCGACCTGCTCCAGCGCACAAATCAGCACGGCTTCGACATCATCAAAACGGAGAACCTCTACAGCTTCGACGGCGAGTACGGCTTCTCGCTGGGACAGGGGCAGTAGATCACATCGTGATGCGCAGGGGCGGGCTAACACCTGCCCCTTTTTACACGCCAGATGAGGATATGCGCGTCTTGCCTTGTTCTGAGCAATTCGTCAGGCATGGGTCGGCGCGCGCCCTGGGCGGATGACGACTCTGAATTGACATTCCTGACCCCTTCTGATACGATCAGCCTGCACGTTAACAACGGGGGTGAACTAGATTCGACGTAAGAGGCTGAGGCTGTGTGGCAGGCAGTGGCGCTCACCCACTCTAAAATGAGCAAACCATTGAGTGCCAAAGACACTCGCCCTGCTCTGGCTTACGCCGCCTAAGACGGCTTAGTCAGGGTGCTGGGTCATAGTAACCCAGCCGTCCGTCCCATCCGTCGCTGTTCGGATGGCATGACGGGCGTCACCAATAACAGCGTGCGACACCCGCAACGCCGATAAGCGGGGTCAAAGAAAGGATCGGCTAGGGAAACACGTACCGCGTTGACCGGGGCTGTGTTTCCCGAAAATGAACGGTCAACTAAGCCTGTAGAAGCACTTCTTCGAATCTTGCGGACCAGAGTGCAAATCTCTGCACCTCCACACGCACAGGCGCGACCCCAGCCACGGTCGCGCTTTTGATTCCCGTTGTGGTAACATAGCCCACATGAAACGACCTCATCTCGCCGTAAAACTCATCGTGATGGGCGCTGCGCTGATGCTGAGCGCCGCCTGCAATTTCTTTGCGCCGGAAGCCTCTCAGCAAACGCTGTCTGCCGAGCGCTTCGTCACAGCGACTGCGCTGGTGTCCATTCGCTCCACCGCAACGCTTCAGCAGGATCGATACAGCGCAACGCTGGAAGCGGTCTCGACTGCCATTCGCCAGGTGGAGCAGCAGAGCACCCGCATGAGCGCTACGCTGATGGCGCTCGGAACGCCGTTCATCGATCCACGCTTCATCACGCCGGTCGCCGCCGACGGCGCTGAAGCAGCCCCGCCCGCCCCGGTCATGACGAGCGCCGCAGGTGTCCCTGTCATCGTCGGTCAGGGTGGCGCACAGGGTAATATCCCGCTGATACCGCAGTCGCCCACCCCAACGCCGCCGACGATCGTCGAAAACGTGGTCGCCACGCCTGATCCCTCTCAACCCAATCTGATCAACCTTGCCATGGCAGAACGGGTTGGCGCGGATGATTGTCCGGTTTCGCCATCCTCCAGCTTCGCGGCTGGCGCTGCCGGGCTGTATGCCACGGCGACGGCGGTCAACCTGACGCCAGCCAACATCGTGACCGCGCGCTGGCTGCGCGATGGCGTCCAGGTGGTCGAATATACGTGGTCTCCCCGCTCGAACATTCCACGCGGCTGCATCTGGTTTTACATGCCGGTCGAAGACGCGGGCGGAATCCTGAGCGGAAACTGGACGGTCAATCTCGATATTGATGGTCGCGCGGTCGCAGGGCCGCTGACCTTCACCGTTGGCGCGGGCGAGATGTAACGCCAGCGCCGTGCATCCTAACCAGATGGACAGTTACGCCGGCTCGTTGTTCCCGCTAAAGTAGTAGTGATTCTGTACTGAAATATCAGCAAGGATAATCCATGGGATTTCATGGCGGTGGCTATCGCGTCTTTCTCCACGGCGGTCTGGACGAGAATCAAGCGCCACCCCGGCTGTCGTGGACGCTGATCCGGCGCATCCTGGGGTACGCCCAGCCATTTCGGCGGCTGATCGCGGTCTCGTTTGTGACGGTACTCATCACGGAGGCGCTTTCCCTGCTTCAGCCGCTGATCTTCCGTGATCTGATCGATAATGCCCTGCCCAACCGTGACGCTGACCGGCTCAACCTGCTGGCGCTTGGGCTGGTCACTATTCCGATCATCAACGCGCTGATCGGCGTTCTGGAGCGCTGGATCAACAGCACCATTGGCGAAGGCGTGATCTACCGGCTGCGCGTGGCACTCTACGGGCACTTGCAGCGTATGTCGCTGCGGTTCTTCACCAACAGCAAGACCGGCGAGCTGATGAGCCGTCTCAATAACGATGTGGTCGATGCGCAGAACGTCATCAGCAACTCGTTTGTGGACATCATCACCAATCTGATCACCGTTTTCGCCACGCTCGGCGTGATGCTGGCGCTGGAGTGGCGGCTGACCGTGCTGGGGCTGGTCGTCTTCCCGGTGTTTGTGCTGATCGCCCGCCGCGTCGGCAGCAGGCTGCGCGTGATCGCGCGGCAGGCGATGGACTACAACGCAGAAATGAATGCCATGATGAACGAAACGCTCAATATCAGCGGCGCGCTGCTGGTCAAGCTCTTCGGTCGCTGGCGTGACGAAGTGGCGCGGTTTGAGGATCGCGCCGCCAAAGTGCGGGATATCGGCGTGCGGCGCGCTGTGCTGGGATCGCAGTTCTTTGGGGCGATCAGCATGGTGAGCGTGATCGGCACGGCGCTCGTCTACTGGGTCGGCGGTCACCTCGTCCTGAACGACGTTTTCACGGTGGGCACGATCGTCGCCTTTTCCGCCTATCTCACCCGTCTGTACGGCCCACTGCAATCCCTGACCAACGCGCCGGTGCAGCTCGCCACCTCGATGGTCAGCTTTGAGCGCGTCTTCGAGATCATCGATCTGCCGGTCGAGATCGGCGAGAAGCCGAATGCGGTTACTCTGAGTGAAGTCCGCGGCGAGATCACGTTTGACCGCGTAGGCTTCGATTACGTGACGACGGGCAACGGACTGCTGAGCGAAGTGACGCGCCACGGCAGAATGGACAACGTGCGCGCCGTACTCTCGCTGGCAGACAAGCCAGCACCGGAGTCCGCGTCAGGCAAGCCGCCGCTGCCAGCGGACGAGGCAGCGTTAGTTCCGTTCAGTAAAACCTACAGCCAGGCGCGTGAGGCGGCGCTCGACGATATCAGTTTTACCATCCAGCCGGGGCAGCTCGCTGCGCTGGTCGGCCCCAGCGGCGCGGGAAAGACGACGCTGACGTATCTCATCCCGCGTCTCTACGATCCCTCGCGCGGGCGCATCCTGCTCGACGGGCAT
>SZPD01000172.1 GCA_030263515.1 Anaerolineae bacterium CFX9
CCATTGTTCGCTTTGTGCTTGACTGAGTATATCGGTGATTGGAAATTCCATGTGGTATAGTTTGCCCAATCCTTTTCACTCTTCCTACAGTTGAGCCAAATGGGAATCACAAACTGCCAGTACCGTTAGTCGGTGCTGGTTTTTCCAGTTCCAGTGCGCTTGAAAACTCGCGCCACTTCACCGGGATCGAATGGGACTAAATTTGGCTGAGTATCGGTCTTCTGAAGCGGTCAAAACCTGGATGGCTGGCGGCGAGCGCCGCTTCGATACCTTCACCATCGCTGAGTACGGCCTGTATGACGAAGCGCAGACCGATGAACGTGAACTGGAAGAGGCACTGAAAACGCAGGGGTTGCAAGCAGCCATGAACCTGGCGGAACAGATGGCGGTGGCGGGCGGTTATCTTGACCCGCAGCGTGCCGATGGGCGGGTCTTCTTCGAGGACGATGCGCCGCCCGATCCTTTTACGACTGTCCGTGAGCGTGAATGGCAGCGCGCGTTGGAAAACGGGGACGTGACGTTGAACGCCGAATACCACATCGCCGCGATCGCCGCCAATGACGAAGCGCGCCTGGATGTGCTGAAGCGTTGGGGCGAGGGCGATCTCCAGCGGCAGGCGCTGCTCATCCCGCAGCCGGATTGGGAGACGGCCCGCGCGAATGCCGAATTTGCGACCGAGCAGTTGGAAGCGGGTGATCTGCAGGGGGCGATGACGCTGGTGGAACTGGCGGAGATTGAAGCCGGCGTGCTTGACCCCGACCGCGCCGACCCGCGCCTGTTCACGCAGGGGCCGCCGGATCCCTTCACCACCATCCGCGAACGCGAACTGGCGCAGGCTGTGGACATCACCGAACTGAACCTTATACACCCGTTACACCGGAACCCGAAGTCCCGGATTATCCGACCCTGTACCGCGAGTTCGCCGCCGAAGCCGCGCGTGAGCGTGAGGCGAACGCGGCGCTGGAAGGCGCGGCCTGGTTTGAGGCGACCTTCGAGCAGGCTGAAATCCAACTGCTGCCGCCGCTGGACGACCGCGTGAATTATGCCGTCGTGGTGCAGGAAGCGGATCCGTGGACGACGGAACTCGCCGTCGAAAAATACTGGCGCGCGCCGCGGGGTTTTGTGGGCCGGCAGAGCGTGACGCTCGACCGGTTCGACCCGGACGACGAACCGGCGCGCGCTGCGGCGGAGGTGGCGCGCGCAGACCTGATGGCACTTCACGGCGAGCGTGGGCTGGAAGCCATGATGCGCCAGGCGGAGCGGATCGCCATCCAGAACGATGAGTTGAGCGGCGACCGGGCCGATCCGCGCCTGTTCATGCAGGGGCCGCCGGATCGTTTTGAGACGCTGGCGCAGCAGTTGGATGGGGAGAAGCTTGCAGACCCCGTGCCGCAGTGGCGGTTGGAGACGCTGCCCGTGAACGCCCCGGACGGCGGACCGTTGGGACATGCCCTGCACATCGCGGTCTATGATGGCCTGCCACACGACCCGGAGCGGACGGACATCCCTGCCGCCGAACCCGTTCGCGTGCTGGAAATGGCGCACTTCGAGACGACCGCAGCGGCGGACAGGTTCGGCAGGGAGTTCAACGGTTACATCGTGCCGGGGCTGCTGGAAGGGCCGGAACTGGCGGTCGAGGTGGCGCGGCTGGAAGGGCTGCCCGCCGAATGGAAGACGCTCGAAGGCGATGACCGGGCGGCATTCCAGCGTGGCGACCTGACGCTCACGCACGACCGGTCGGACTGGCATCCTTACAACCCGAATGCCGAATACGAGGCGCGCATCGAGGCCGAAGGGCTGTATGCCAAGCCGCTTCACCGGGCCGTCGACGAACCGGAAGCCGTCGCCCCGGATTTCGATCTGTAGCCGAAAGGACGCACAATGCGGATCGCCATCCCTCACACCCTGAAAGGCGCGTTTGCTCTGGTGACGCTGCTCCTCGCCGGCGCTGCGGTCGGGCGGGTGTTGGGCCTGCGTTTTGGCGAGGCGCTCTATCTGGCCGTCCTCCTGCTGACCCTGCTTGGCTGGCTGGGCGGCCAGCTCCGGCTGCGGCGCGCCGGCCAACCGGAGACGTAACCCATGTTCTACTGGTTGTTCACCGAGGGGCGGGGGCTGCTGGGCGGCTGCCTCGCCCCGCTGCTGTGTCTGACGCCGCTCACCCCGCTGGTCGTCAGTGCTATGTTAGGGGCGGGCATCCAGCGCACCAGCGAGGGACAAAGACTCTCCGGCTGGAAACGCGGCGCGAAGCTGTTCGCCCACCTCGTCGTCCTCCTGGGCGTGTCGGCGCTGTATGTCACGCTGCTGGGCGGCATGGCCGTGCAGCCGGTGCGCGGACGGCAGACGGCAAATGGGTTCGTCCAGTTCCTCACCGGCGCGCCGCCGAATGTGGATGCGACACGCCTGTTTTTGTTTGGCATAATGCTGGTTCTGTTGTGGTTCTTCGTGACCATCGGGCTGCACAGTGGCATCCGCAGCGGCGGCTGGCTGCGCGAACGGGTGGATCGTCTGCGCAGTCCCCAGGTCAAACGCGGCGCGCTGGGGTCGTCGCACTTCTGTACCATGCGCGAGTACAAACGTTTCCGCCGCGATGATCCGGAAGGGCTGACGCTGCTGGGCGCGTTCTGGGGCGAGGGCAAACGCCGTCTCGACCTCGGTCAGGGACGCTTCTCACTCAGCGGTGAGGATGTGGCACGCGGCGTCCTGACGCTGGGCGGCCCCGGCTCCGGCAAGACCCAGGGCATCATCCTGCCCGCCATCGCCGACCGGATGCGCGCCGGTCATTCGCTGGTGGTGGCCGACCCGCAGGGCGAAATCACCGGGCATATCCTCAAGTATGCCGCCGTCACCCGCCACCTGGTCGTCGTCCATGACCCGACCAGCACGATTGGTCCGCGTTACAACCTGGCCGAAGGCATTGACAGCGTGTCCGATGCCCGCGCCATCGCCGACGTACTCGTGCCATCTGCGGCAGGCGATAACCGCTTCTGGACCGACAGCGCCGCCGCGCTGCTGGCCGCCTGCCTGATCCGCTTTCCCAATCTGGGCGAAATCTACAACGCCATGAATGATCTGAAAGAGCTGGCTGGCAAACTGGCATCCCAAAAGGATGATGCCGCGCTGCTGGCGAACAGCTTTATTGCGTCGGTGGGTTCAGATGGCAAAGTCGCCTCCAACGTGGTGGCGACGCTGGCGACGGCGCTCACCGGCTGGGCATCCACCGACGTGCGTGCCAATACCAGCGCCTCGGATTTTGACGCTGACCTCATCGTCGAGCAGCCAACGGTGGTTGTACTGACCTGCCCCGGCAGGATGCGCGCCGTCTACGCTTCCTACCTGGGCGCGACGCTGCGCAAGCTCATGCTCGACCTGGACACCATTGGCGAACGTAACAAAGGCCCGCTGCCTGTTCCGGTTGGCGTGATCCTCGACGAGTTCCCGACGCTCGGCAAGCTCGACAGTCTGGTGGCCGATGTCAACCTCGTCCGCAAGCGCCGCATCTCGATCATGATCGGGGCGCAGACCAAAGGGCAGTTCCACATGATTTATGGCAATGAGGGGACGCAGGCGCTGTTCACCGGGCTGGCGACGCAGGTCGTCTACGGCGGCTGCGATGCCGACACCGCTGAGTTCTACAGCAAAGCCAGCGGCACGGCGACCACTGACGCCAACGCCGACGACCCGAACAGCCATCTCCGCCAGCGCCCGCTGCTGACGGTGGATGAGGTCATCACGCCGCAGATTGGCAACTGTACCGTCTTCGCCCGTTATGTCGAAGCGGGGTTCGCTACCCAGGTGGTGCTGAACGCCCGGCTGACCCGCTTCTATGAGCGCGACGACTGGAAGGGACGGCTGAAAGCGGCGGAAAGCGTCCAGCCGCTGCTGCTGGAACGCGGCATTACACTTGACCTGAAACCTGCTGAAGTAGTTGTTTCCGCTGCGCCAGTCACTACCACACCCGAAACGACGACCGTTCCGAAGCCCACGCTTGAACTGGCGGCGTCTGCCTTGATGGCGAAGGTGGCTGCCGACGCGCAGCAGCGTACCGGCGGACGGGTGCAGGCGGTGAGTATGTCCGACATGCGGAAGCAGCGGGATGCGCTGCTGGCAGAAAGGAAGGCGGTGGCTTCATGACCCTGACGAAGAACAAAATGGTACGTGAGATTGGCCGCCGCACCCGCCTGAAGAACCGCGATGTGCAGGCTATGCTGGAGACGCTGGTCGAGGTGTGGACGGAAGAACTCGTCGCCGGTGGCCGCGTCGAGTTAGAGAACTTCCTTGTGTTGGAAGTCAGGGAGATTGACCGGGGCGAGCAGCGCGGGATGCTGAACGGCGGCGAAGCGCCGCGTTATGTCCGGCGGGTGGTGGTGCGGGGGAGCAGAAAACTCAAGGAGACATTAAATCAATCAGTCAGCGGTTAAAAACGAACGTTGTACAAGTTGTACCCCAGCCAGTATCTGATCAATCCGCTGCTCAGATAGTGTCCCGATCAATTGGCCCAGCTGCGTTTTGGTTATCGTTGACACTTTCGATACTTCGATAATACTCTGCCGAAGCAAGTTGGCCTCCCCGGGTTCGAGCAGGACGTTACCCGGAATGCTGATCTTTCTGGCATTGGTCGTCAATGCACAAACAACGACCGTGTCGATTTCTGGATTTTGGTTGAGGGTGTCTTGCTGAATGACGACGTGCGGATGGGGAATACGCGGCTCCATATCCGCTTCGCTTGCTAACTGCACCCAGTATACATCACCCTGCTGAATAACCATTTTCCCTCCCGCAACCATAATGTGGTCACTGGATGATCGAAATCCGCTTATTGGGTTTACACAGCATTCACGAATTGCTGAATTAGTGCCGTGGTTTAACAGAGCCGAATCCAGTACACCCCCTTTTGCTCGTCATCTTGCCGCAGTTCAAAATCGACTGGGTAATCTGCCAGAAACTTGAGCAAACGCTTGTACTTCTTGCCCGGCTGCCCCAGTCGTTTGGGCTTGAGATGATAGAAGGTCTCGTAGAGATGTTGGGATAAACGACTGAAATTGACCCAGTCGCTATCCTGCTCACCCATAAAGTCACGCGCAGATTGCAGTACAGCATTGGTGTCATATTCGCGGATCGCCTTCGCCGCGATTGCTCGCTTGCGCTGTGTGTTGCGGGAGTGAGAGCGCTTGTTCTGGCCCTTGCGCTTTTTCGGTGCGTTGGGGTCTTCGATCAACTCGTATGCCGCACCATAATCCCGGATCACACGTTCGCGCAGCGCCTCTAACTGGTCTTCCGGTACAGCGAACGCCGTCGCTGAATAATCCCAATCTCGCGAGCGGATAAGGTCACGTTCCAGCTTGGCAAAACAGGTATCGCATAAGCCGAGATCATTCACGGGTAACGGCAGGTCACATGCCACACAGAATGTGTCGATCAGTTCGTTGGCGCTGTCAACTTCTGGATCATCCATCGTCTTCTCCTGAAATCCGATAATGGATTATGTTTCTATCATAGCAACTTTCGATCAGCGAACTGAAGGTGCAGCCTGTTCATGTTCGCGAAAACCAGGCATCCAGATCATCCGGGGCGGGCTGTTCTGGCGCGATCTCCGGTTCTTCATCGCGCAGGCGCTGCCATTCCGGGCCGACGATACGATCCAGCGCCGCGCTGAAATGGCGGCTGGCGATGTCACGAAACAGGGCATCATGCCCGCGCTCTTTGTTGTTGTAGACCGCTGCCCGGTCTACCCCATCCAGCGGCGCAGTTCCCGGCAGAACGACGTGGGTGTGAACCTGCTGCATCGTTTCGTCGTCATCTTCCATCTTCGCCTGGCGGTCATGGAGAATATAGCTGTACTCCGGCACGCCAAAGCCACGCTCAAGATAGTAATCCTCGACGATGCGTTCGGTCAGGTCGCAGACCAGATCGCGCCGTTCTGCCTCCGGGATGAGTGCCATCAGGTCGGGCGCGGGCGAGATCACCCACGTCCATGCCAGCACATGCTTGCTTTGCAGGGCGTCGCTGGTCTTGAGGATGTCGCGCCAGTGGATGCCCAAGCCGCGATCCTGCCAGCGTTCGTAATCCCGGTTCTGCGCGAGCTGGTTCTGTACCCGATCCCTGTACTGTAGATATTTTAAAGTGGAACTCAGCCCCTTGCGTCCGGTGCCATGTCCTTTGCGCTGCGTACTTTTGTAGGCGAAGTCCACCACGATGATCGCTTTGCTCACCGTTTGGGCGCTTTCATCTCGCGGACGGCTTGCATCTGCGCCAGCAGCGTTTCACCGTCGCGCCGGGCGGCGATGATGGCTTCAGCGATGCGTTCCGGGCTGCCCTCCGGGTCGAGCGTCGCCAGCAGGTAGAGGACGACATTCAGATGGAAGGCGACGGCGGCTTCCAGTCGATCAAGCCGGTCTTGCAGCGACTTCTGGAAGTGCTTGCGGCTGCCGATGATGTCTTCCTGGTTGTCCAGATACAGCCGCACCGCCTCACGGATGAGGTCGGCTTCGGTGGTATCGCGGGGCTGCCTGCTGACCAGCAGCGCCAGACGATCCCGCATCTCCTGCGTCATGGTGATGCTGCGCCGCACGGTTTTGGATGCCATACACGCCCTCCTGATCGGCGAAACACTGCTTCCAGTGTCGCACATCCGCGCCGCGCGAGAGCTGTAGGATTGCAGTTTGGGGGTGGGAATTCTATGGTTTTGATTACCCCAAAGCCCGGAGCGCATTTCTTAACATGAGCTATGAAATGCGCAGATGAGGCACTGTGATTATTTTCACGGCATCCGATCATTGGAATGTTTGCGGGAAATTTCAGATTGCTGTCAACGCCAGGTATCTCATTTGCTATACATAAGCTAAAATTAACACACTACAGTTATTTCAATGCTCATCTCTCAATACTTAATAAGGTGGCATCATGGTTTTGCATTCTGCCAATTTTGATTTTCTTGAAATCTATGATACCCGCCTCGTCACTCTGCCGGCACTCGCCGAGCGCTATTTTCGAGATGACCCCAATACCTGCCTGATTAAACTGCGCCAGTTTGGAGAAGCCCTTGCCCAACAGCTGGCTGCTCGGTCTGGTCTGCTGGAGACAACCGAAGAAACTCAGGCGGATCTGCTGCGGCGTCTCAAGTATGAACGTGCTGCACCCGCCGATGTCTTTGATTTATTCCATCAACTCCGCGTTGCGGGCAATCGAGCCACTCACGAAAATACCGGAGATCATCGTGAAGCTCTGGCAAATCTGAAGATTGCGCGTCAGCTGGCAATCTGGTTTCATCGCACCTTTGACGCCGATCCCAGGTTTGATGCGAAACCTTTTGTGCCTCCCCCCGATCCAGATGCCGTGACCCAATCGCTCAGGCAGGAATTAGATCGCCTGCGGGCGGAACGGGATGCGCTGCTGAGTGAAGCTGAACGCGCTCAGGAGGTGCAGGCACAATTGCAGCTTGAACGTGAAAGCGCTCAGGCACGCGCCGAACGGGAAGCGGAAGAGCGAAAACTCTGGGCAAGCCTGGCAGAAGAAGCTGAGCGGGAAAAGCTACAGGCGCAGCAAAAGCTCATCGTGCTTCAGCAGCAGGCTAAACAGGTAACGCCTGGTGACCACGAAGCCCGGCTTCAGCGAGCGCGAGAGGCTGCCCGCCATATTGATCTCGACGAAGCGGCAACCCGCGCATTGATTGACCAGCAGCTGCGCGAGCATGGATGGGAAGCCGACGGCGAAACCCTGCGCTATGCCGCAGGCGCGAGACCTGCCAAAAATCGCTTTTTAGCCATAGCGGAATGGCCCACCGACAGCGGCCCAGCCGATTATGCGCTGTTTAGCGGAATGCAGTGTATTGCCATCGTTGAAGCAAAACGTCAGCGCAGGAATGTTTCCGGGGCGGTAGATCAGGCAGAACGCTACTCTAGAGGAATGCACTGGGTTGACGGCGCTGAGCCAGCCGGCGGCACCTGGGGCGACTATCGTATTCCCTTTGTTTTTGCGACCAATGGGCGACCCTATCTCAAGCAGCTGGAGACGGAAAGCGGTATCTGGTTCCGGGATGTTCGGCTGAACACAAACCGCCGCCGGGCCTTGAGCGACTGGTTTACGCCCGAAGGGCTGCTGAACGAACTGGAGATAAATCGTGAGGCCGCTCACCAAAAGCTGAAGGATATGCCTTATAACTTCGGCTTTCCGCTGCGTGACTACCAGCATCAGGCGATTGAAAACGTTGAAGCCGCGCTGGAACGCGATCAACGCGCGATGCTGCTGGCGATGGCGACCGGAACCGGAAAAACCAAACTGGCGATTGCCCTGCTGTACCGTCTTCTGACGGCGAAGCGTTTCCGCCGGGTCTGTTTTGTCGTGGATCGCAGCGCACTTGGCACGCAGGCAGAGGGTGAGTTTTCGACAACCAGAGTCGTGGCGGCCAACACTTTTGCCGATATTTTTAACCTGATGCCGATTGAGCAGATACACCCCGACCCTGAAACGAAAGTGCATATCTGTACCATTCAGGGACTTGTACGCCGGGTACTCTATGCCGATGATCCCGCTGACGTGCCGCCCATTGACCAGTATGATCTGCTGATCGTTGATGAGTGCCATCGTGGTTATCTGCTGGATCGGGAAATGTCGGATGCTGAACTCAGCTTCCGCAGCCAGGAAGACTACATCTCCAAATACCGGCGGGTGCTGGAACACTTTGACGCGGTGAAAATCGGGCTGACGGCCACACCGGCGCTACATACGGTGGATATTTTTGGCGAGCCTGTTTTCACTTACTCCTACCGTGAAGCGGTGGTTGATGGTTATCTGATTGACCATGAACCCCCCATCCAGATTACAACGGCGCTTGCTCAGGCCGGGTGTAGTGACCCCCAGAGATTGGACAGGATGCTAAATGCAGTATCATAGTCCAAGAGAGGAAAGGTCACATGAGCAAGCGACGGAAGTTCAGTCCAGAA
>SZPD01000561.1 GCA_030263515.1 Anaerolineae bacterium CFX9
GTCCAGCTTCTTGTCTGCGCCGAAGGCGCGTTCGCTGTCCCATCCACGACGGTGTACGGTATCCGAACCGGATGTTCGGGGGCGTTTGGCACAGAAGGTCAGAGCGTTCACCTGTAGGAGGCAGTCAACGCACATCGGCGTTGGGCAGGATTTACAGCGCGCCCTTTCGAGCTAACGCAGCCATTACACCACGCATCCGTGTGACCGATGATCCGCTGTGCATATGTTAAGGTGCGACTTACGCACCATGCTTTAGCACACCATCCCAGACGGGCTACCCGTAGGGCGACCGGCGCGCGACTGAGCGAAGCGGCACAAGCCCAAGTCGCGCGCCGAGTCGAAGCCGCTTGCGGCTTTAGCCCGGCGGGGTGGTGTGCTAAGGTGCATAGGAAGTCGCACCTATGCACACGCGGGAAGGTCTCACAGGCGGAGGGGAAGCGATTGCAAAAGTGCCGCTGTTGAAAAATCAGTCCACTCACAATGTAAGCATCTCCTGCATTTTGCAGACGATTGTCTGCGCCATCGCCTAACATCGCATTCGGCGCAATGTCGAGATGCCCATCCTGATCGAAATCGTAGACTGCTAACCCATAGACCGTTTCGTCGTCAGAATCTGCGCCAACGAGATAATTCACATCGAGGTTCGTTGGCAGACTCGACGGCAGGATGAGCTGTTGATCGAACATCCGCGAAATGTGTTTTCCACCCCAGAATATGGCGAGGAGACCCGTATCTTCTCGCAATGATTCCTCATCTTCATAATCGTAAGTTGGCGCTCCATAGAGCAGTTCGTCGTAACCGTCGTCGTTCAAATCAGCGAAGCGCAGAATGTCCCCGCCCATACTGTCGGCTTGATCCGGGTAGATGACGAAACCGCGTCCAAGTTCGAGACTCAACACATCAAATGCCTTTCCGCGAAACGGAGGATGGGCTGAAATGATCCATGCCTCACCCGCTTCAAATGCGGTATTGTCTGCACCATTGGCAATCAGGCTGCCTAGTGCGATTTCGCTGACCTCATCGCCATTGAAATCACCGACTGCGAGTTCCTCACCCAGTAAATCGTTGGCATCTGCCCCGTAAATGACGCTGATCGCCTCAGAATTTGGTACACCTTCCACAAGCAGTGCTGCCAGGTCAATCACTGAACCCCGAAGCCGTGAATGCCCATAGATGACAAATGTTTCTCCGCTGTTGTAACGGAGATTGTCGATCCCATCTCCACCGCCCAGCTCCAATCCGCCTATCCCTGCCGACTCACGCCAGAGCGCGGCGCTGACCAGCGCATCATCGAAACCATCTTGATCAACATCAGCGCCCAGCGTCGTTGAGCCGAACAGGTCATCATAGTCTGCACCAATAATCCGTGCTGCGGATGAAGGTGGCATCGACATATCCGTTTGCGGTTCATACAGCGCTGCCAGATCGGTTCCGCCAAACACGATCCACGCTTCACCCGCGTTGATGCGTTCATTGTTTATGCCGTCAGCCTGATTTGCGCCGATTAGAAGGTCAGCATAGCCATCCCCGTCAAAATCGCCTCCGTCAACCCACAGACCAAATCGATCCTGTGGGGAAGCTCCATAGAAGGTGAAAACGTTATCGGATGGATTGGCTAAATCGATGATGTCGTTCTGCTCAAACGCTTCACCGCCTAAAATGACATAAGCGGCTCCCGCGTCGCGCCGACCACCTACTGATCCATCGTTGTTCTGAGCGCCCAATAGCAGATCATCGTAGTCATCGCCGTTGAAGTCGGCGACGAACACCTCAGTTCCAGCCATGTCGCCGGATTGAGCGCCCCAAATAGTGA
>SZPD01000173.1 GCA_030263515.1 Anaerolineae bacterium CFX9
GTGGGGCAGCAGCGCGTCGGGGGCGCGATAGCCTGCCGCGTCCAACAGGCTCAGCAGTTCGGGCAACAGCGCCGTATCCTGCTGGTTCAGCGCGCGCTCGGCACGACGGAGGGCGTACCCGATATTGCGCTGGCAGCTTTCTATCGGGCTGGCCTGCCCGTCAGCGAGGAAATGGCAGCGCTGGCGCTCCAGTGCTGGCGAGACAAGGTCTGCGATACCGGGACCGGCGGTGAGGTCGTTGTTGCGCTGGCGGATGGCTTCGGCGAGAACGTGTGGCGCGAAGTCACCCATATGGAGCTGATCCTTCAGGCGCTGACCTATCCTGAAATCGGGCGCATCATCTACACCACGGCGCAGTTCGACACGCAGAAAGCCATCGCCGATTTCCGCAGTCTGATCGCTCAGGAAGTGGACATCATCATCGGCTTCCCCGATGCGGGCGATGCCATGCTGCCCTCGGTACGCCAGGCGACTGAACGCGGCATCATCTACATTCCGCATTCCTACGGCCGTCTCGGTGAACCCGGCGTTGACTATCCGACCTACGTCGCCGAAGACGTGTGCGCGCTCGGCGTGCGCTTTGCTGAAGTGCTGAACGCAGAAGTCGGCGAAGGCAAGGTCGCCTTCCTCGGCGGTACACCGGGCAACCCGCTCTCCGCTGGCTGGCAGAACTGCGAAGAAGCTGCCCTCTCCGACAGCATCGAACTGGTCGCCCGTGCCGATACGTTCTGGACGCGCGAAGGCACGCTGGAAGCCGTTTCCGGCATCCTGACCGCGCACCCGGATGTCGCCGGTTTCAGCTATGAAGCGGCCGACTCGTTCCTGGGGGGCATCCGTGCCTACGAAGCCGCAGGGCTGCCGCTGGATATCGTGCTGACACTGCGCACGGACGAAGTCGGTTTGTTCTGTGAGTGGGCAGAAATCGGCAACCCCAATTTCCGCATCTTCTACTCGACGGGCGGCAACTATCAGTCGCGCATCGCCCTGACAGCGGCGATGATGCAGCTCAACGGCGCTGAACTGCCAACGGAAATCATCATCCCGGTCGAAATGCGCCAGGTGGACGAGTCCTCGTGCATCGAAGGCATGCCGCCGCTGGCGTCCGTGTCGTCGCTGGTCCCGCTGGATATCTTCGTCCAGATGTACCCGGAAAGCTCGTAAAACAGCCTCTCGCGGCATTTGTACCGGCGCATTGAAGCACACATCGGGGTCGGGAAGCGCATTCCCGGCCCCGCAGGACTGGTATTAGGACAGGGATTTAGCATATGTCCGCGCTCGGCGCAAAACCCATGAGCGAGATCGCCCTTTCGCTCAGAAATATCTCGAAACAGTACGGCGTGGTGCAGGCGCTGAAGGATGTGAGCGTCGATTTTCGCGCCGGGGAAATTCACGCAGTCGTCGGAGAAAACGGCTCCGGCAAATCCACGCTTCTGGGCGTCGCCAGCGGCTTCGTGGAGCCGAATCGCGGCACGGTCATGATCGGTGGCAAGGTGCTGCACCGCGACTCGCCTGCCGAAGCGCTCAGGCTCGGTCTCGGCATCGCCTATCAGGACCCGGCGCAGGTGCAGCCGCTGTCCGTCAAGGAAAATCTCTATCTCGCCGCGCCAAAAGACCGCCGTCCGCGCAGTTATCTCAAGGTCAAGGACTGGGCGATCGGCGTGCTCGATCGGTTTGGATTGCAGGATATCTTTGCTGATGCGCCGATCATGTCGCTGTCCCTGACCGACCGGCAGATGCTGGAAGTCGTCAAGGCGCTGCTCTCCGATCCGATCGTCCTGCTGCTCGATGAGCCGACCACGGCGCTGGGGCCGAGCGGCGTGGAATGGCTGCACAGGACCATCCTTCAGCGCGCTGCCGAAGGGATGGCTATCGTCTACGTCAGCCACCGCCTGCCGGAGATCCTCTCCGTGGCGCACCGAGTCACCGTGCTGAGAGACGGGACTCATCAGGGGACGTTCGAAGCCAGCGGCATGTCTGAAGCGAAGCTGGCAGAACTGATGATCGGCCGACCGCTGTCCACAGCCTTTCCGCCGCGCATTGAACGCTCTGCGGATGAAAAACCGATCCTGGTGCTCAACGGCTTGCAGGGGGAATTCTGCGGGCCGATCTCGCTGCGGGTTGCGCCGGGCGAAATTCTCGGTATCGCCGGGGTCGAAGGCAATGGACAGGGCGATTTCTTCGCCATCCTTTCCGGCAAGATTCCGCCCAAAAAAGGGATCGCCAAAGTTGCCGACAGGCACGCCGATCTGACATCACCGCTGGCGGCGCTTCAGTCCGGCATTATGCTGCTTTCCGGCGATCGCAAGGGCGAGTCGCTGTTTCCAGTCCTGGGCGTGCGCACCAATGCCACCATCCAGGAACTGGCACGCTTTGCCATCGGCGGCTTTCTCCGCGGCCGCAGAGAGAAAAATACCACCTCTCAGTTAATTCAGGACCTGAAAATACGCACCCCCTCGATGGAACAGCCGGTTCAGTTCCTCTCCGGCGGCAATCAGCAGAAGGTGGTGCTGGCGCGCACCCGCCTGCGCGACTCGATCAGAGTGATCCTGTGTGATGAGCCGACGCAGGGCGTCGATGTGCGCTCGCGTTTTGACATTTACGAGGCGCTGCATGCCAAAGCCCTTGAGGGAACCGCCATCCTGGTCAAATCGAGCGATCCTATCGAACTGGCGGAATTCTGTCACCGCGTGGTTGTCATGTCTCGCGGGCAGATTATTGATGACATTCCTTTGGCAGAACTGAGTGAACGACGGATTACTGAAGCCATCGTCGGCGGCGTCCATCTCGGCTTTGACGCCAGCGGTCCCGATCAGGGCAAGAGCATTGCCGACCAGACCGCCGAGGCGGCGGGAGAAACAGCGTGAAAAGCGAGCGCGATAAGCGAATACGAGAGTTTGGGCGAAAGCTCTGGCGCAGGCAGGCATGGAAATCGATCGTGCTGATCACCACGCTGATCATCGTGATCGGGGCCTACGCAGCCGGGCGCTCCAACGCCTTTATGTCGCCGTTCAATCTGAACAGCCTGCTGATGGCAACCCTGCCGCTGGCGCTGGTGGCCATGGCACAGGTTTTCGTCCTGCTGGTCGGCGATCTGGATATTTCGGTCGGCGCTATCATGACGACCTGCGTGATCATCGCCTCGACGATCATCACCTCGAATGCAGACGGGGGCACGATCCTGCTCGGCATCCTGGCCATGCTCGGCGCAGGCATCGGGATCGGCATCGCCAACGCCGGGCTGGTTCATGTGGTCAAAATCCCGTCGATCATCGCCACCCTGGGCACGCTGAGCATTCTGGAAGGTCTGGCGCTGATGGCGCGCCCCATCCCGTCAGGGCTGATCAATTTCGATTTCCTCGACACGCTCATGACCAGCGTCGGCTTCGTGCCAATCGCCTTCATCGGGCTGGTCGTGCTGGCGCTGGGTCTCGATCTGTGGCTGCACTGGACGCGCTCCGGGCTGGCAACCCGCGCTGTCGGCTATGATCAGCGCTCGGCACGGCGGCTGAGCACACCGGAAAAGCGCATCCGCGTGCGCGCCTTCATCCTGTCCGGCTTCATGGCTGCCGTGGCGTCTCTGTTCCTTGCGGCACAGGTCGGCGTGGGCGATGCCCGCGTCGGCTCGACCTTTGCGCTGAGCAGCATCGCGGCGGCAGTCCTCGGCGGCACGAGCCTGGGCGGCGGACGTGGCAGCTTCTTCGGCGCTATGATGGCGGCGCTTTTCCTCTCACTGATCACCAACGTCCTGCCGCTGATCGGTCTGAGCAGTTCGTATGGTCTGATCATCGTCGGTGTGCTGACGATCCTCGGACTGATCCTGTATCAGGAAGATGACCTGCGCGCGCTGGCAAAACTCACCTACAAGCAGATCCGCCGCCGCTTCACCGCAACGACTGATCCGCTCGTCAGGGACTACACGCTGCCCGTGGTTCACACAGTCGATCCGCACAGCAACGGCAGCGGCGGCAGCGCGCTCGCCGCAGAGGCGCACACCGCCAGCGCAAACGGAGTCAACGGCGCGGGTCCTCGCCGGCGAATTCTGATCAAAGGCGGCACGGTCATCACCATCGATCCGAACCTCGGCAATTTCGACAAAGGGGATGTGCTGATCGATGGCGACAAAATCGCCGCAGTCGGCGTCAATCTGCATGCTGAAGACGCCGAGATCATCGATGCCAGCAGCATGATCGTCATGCCCGGCTTCGTCGATACGCACCGCCACATCTGGGAAGGTCTGCTGCGCAACATCGGGACGGATGTGCCGCTGGAAGGGCGCAACAGCTACATGTCGCACGTGCTGGGGCGGCTGGCTCCGTCATATCGTCCTGTGGATGCCTATATCGGCAACCTGGTCAGTGCGCTCGGCGCGCTGGACGCGGGCATCACCTGCCTGCTCGACTGGTCTCACATTCAGGCTTCGCCTGATCATACCGACGCCATCATCGACTCGCTCAAGGTCTCCGGGATGCGGGCGGTCTTCGCCTATGGCTTTCCCTGGTGGGGCAAGTGGGAACCGAATCAGCCGGGCTGGTTTGTGCGCGCCGCAAAAACACACTTCTCCACCCAGCACCAGCTTCTGACGCTGGCGCTGGCCCCATACGGACCGGAATTCACCGAGTTTGAAGTCTCCAAGTCTCACTGGAAGCTGGCACGCGATGTCGGCGCGCGCATTTCGGTGCATGTCGGCGTCGGCACGTTCGGCAAGAAGCACAAACTTGGCGAGTTCGGCGAGGCCGGGCTGATGGGACCGGATACCACTTACATCCACTGCACCACCCTCGCCGATGACGAAATTCAGTGGATCGTCGATACCGGCGGCACGGTCTCGCTGGCAGCCCCCGTCGAGATGATGATGGGGCATGGCATGGTCCCGACGCAGAAATTCCTCGATCGCGGTCTCAAGCCCAGCCTGAGCGTCGATGTCGAAACCAACGTCCCGAACGACATGTTCACGCAGATGCGCAGTGTGCTGGCGCTCCAGCGCGCGCTGATCCACAACCGCGCGCTGGCGGGCGAGAGCAATCTGCCCCGCCTGCTGACGGCGTATGATGCGCTGGAATTCGCCACGATCGAAGGCGCACGCGCCAACGGGCTGGATCACAAGACCGGCAGCCTGACGCCCGGCAAGGAAGCCGACATCATCCTGCTGCGCACAGACACGATCAACGTCATGCCGGTCAACGATCCGGTGGGCGCGGTCGTGTGGGGAATGGATACCAGCAACGTCGATTCGGTATTCGTGGCGGGCAAGCCAATGAAACGAAACGGCGAGCTGGTCAATGTCGATATCAATCGTCTGCGCGATCTGGTGTACGAATCGCGCGATTACGTCATCCGCAGGGCGGGCTTCCGTCTGCCTGCCATCTGAACCGTCTGCTGTTCGTGAGGTTTAGCGTCTTTCTGAAGGGGTAGAGATTATGCCGATGTCAATCCGAACCAATGGCTCGATGGCGGTCGATTGGGAAGAACGTATCAATTTTGATCGTCTGCGCACCCAGCGCCTGGATCGTATCAAGGCTCAGCTCGCCAAATCTGAAGCAGGGGCGCTGCTGGTCTTCGACATGACCAATATCCGTTATGTCACCTCAACCCATATCGGCACGTGGGCGCAGGACAAAATGTCGCGGTTTGCGCTGCTGCCGCAAAAGGATGAGCCGATCCTGTGGGACTTCGGCTCGGCGGCGAAGCATCACCAGTTGTATGCGCCGTGGATGGGCGGGGCAGAACGCAGCCGGGCTGATCCCACGCTGCTGCGCGGCGCGATCTCGCCGCAGACCGGGCGCGCCCGTGACGTGGCGAAGAAGATCTATGTCGAGCTGGAACAGCGCGGACTGCAGAACGAGCCGCTGGCGGTTGACCTGATCGAACTGCCGATTTTGCACGCGCTGCAGGACCTCGGCATCACCGTGATCGACGGTCAGCAGATGATGCAGAACGCCCGCGTGATCAAGACGGTGGACGAGATCTCGCTGCTCACGCATGCCGCCGCGCTGGTGGATGCGGCATACGAGGAAATTTACCGCAACATGCGCCCCGGCATCCGCGAAAATGAGCTGGTCGGGCTGGTGAGCAACTTCCTGTACTCGAACGGCTCTGAATATGTCGAGGGCGTCAACGCGATCTCCGGCGAGCGATGCAGTCCGCATCCGCATGTCTTTTCAGATCGCATGCTGCGCCCCGGCGACCCGGCATACTTCGATATCCTGCACAGCTATATGGGCTACCGCACCTGCTACTACCGCACGTTCGTCGTCGGCAGCGCGTCGCACGCGCAGGTAGACGCCTACAAGCGCTGCCGCGATTATCTCGATCATGCCATCAGCCTGATCAAGCCGGGAATCACCACGGCGGAAGTCTGCGATGTCTGGCCGAAAGCGTCGGAATTCGGCTTCCCCAGCGAAGAAGCCGCTTTCGGCTTGCAGTACGGGCACGGCGTCGGGCTGGCGATCTGGGAAAAGCCGGTCATCAGCCGTATGGTCTCGTATGACTATACCGAGACGATCGAGGAAGGTATGGTCTTTGCGCTGGAGACGTACTGGCCGGCCGCTGATGGCTGGAGCGCGGCTCGTATCGAGGAAGAAATGGTCGTCACGGCGACCGGCTGCGAAGTGATCACCCGCTTCCCGGCAGAAGAACTGCTCGTCACCGGTCAGCAGTATTTCACGGCGACCGGCCCGCTGAGCGCGGTCCGCGATACTGAATCGCAGTATAACAATCCGCGTGTTCCAGCGAATGCGCGCAGCAATGGCAAGGTGAACGCCTGAGGCAGATCAAGAGTCAGGAAGTGTGAAGGATCCATGGCAACTGACATCATTCTGCCGAACGCGGGTTTTGACACGCAGTCGGCACGGATTCTCGAATGGATGGTCCAGCCGGGCGACAGCATCGCCAAAGGCGATATCATCGCAGTCATCGAGTCTGACAAGGCAAATGTTGAACTGGAAAGCATTGCCGCGGGAACGGTGCTGGAGCTGCTTTTTCCGGTGGATGTGGATGTGCCCGTCGGCGCGGTGATCGCCCGTGTCGGCAGCGCTGATGAAGGCGTCACGACCGCCGCGTCTGCGCCCGCAGAACCCGCGCAGACTGCTTCTTCAGAGAGCGCACTCGCCAGCGAGGGTGTGCGCGTCAGCCCGCTGGCAAACCGGATGGCGGCTCAGCATCAGCTTGACCCGGCGAAAATAGCCGGCTCAGGGCCACGCGGGCGCGTCACCCGTGAGGATATTGAGCGGCATCTGAAATCCGCCAATGGGCAGCAGCGTATTCGCGCCCTGCCCAAAGTTCGCCGGGCAGCGCGCGAAATCGGCATCGATCTGGCTCATGTGACGCCGACCGGGGGACACGGGCAGATCACGATGGCCGATCTGTACGCCTATCATCGTGAGGCAGAAGCCGCGGCGGCGGAAACGGTCACTCCATTCAGCGCGCCGCCCGCGCATGAAACTGAATCCCCCGCGGCGCGGGCGCTTGACGGCGTCACTGAAGTTCCGCTCAGCCGGATGCGGCAGACGATCGCCAGCCGGCTTCAGAAAAGCGCGCAGGACGCGCCGCACTTCTACGTAACTGGCGAGTTCGATTTTGAGGCGGCGCTGGCGAAGCTGGCGTCCCTGCCGGAACCGCGCCCCAAAGTGAATGACCTGATTCAGTATCTGACCGTGCGCACACTGCGGCGCGTGCCGGAACTCAACGCGACGTTCGAGGACGGACGCCTGTACAGACATCAAAGCGTCAACCTGGCGATCGCGGTCTCCCGCGAGGATGGCCTGCTCACGCCAGTACTGCACGGCGCGGATCGCTTCAGCCTGGAAGGTATCATGAAGGAAAGCCGGGCGCTCATCACGCGAACGCGCGAAAATCGCCTGCTGCCCGCCGATCTGAGCGGCGGCACGTTCACGATCAGCAACCTCGGCGTGGTCAAACAGGTGGATCACTTCACGGCGGTCATCAACCCGCCGCAGGTGGCCATCCTGGCGGTCGGCACGCTGAAGCAGCGCCCTGTGATCATCAACGGCGGCTTCCATGCGCGTCATACCGCGCATCTGACGGTCAGCGGCGATCATCGTGTCGTCGATGGTATGACTCTGGCGCGGTTTCTGGCCGTCTTTCAGGAAGAACTCGACTCCTTTTCCCGTTAACGCATTGAGGGACTTTGTTCATGGTCGTTATCGACATCCCCAAACCCACCGTCGCAGTGCCCGCGCTGCCCGCAGAGGAACGCATGGCGGCGCTGCGCAAGATGCTGGAGATCCGGCTGACGGAAGAGAAACTTCAGGAGATGTTCCTCGCCAACCTGATCCGCGGCACGACCCACCTGTGTATCGGGCAGGAAGCCGTTTCGACCGGTGTCGCCTCGGCGCTGCGGCCGGGCGATACGGTGACATGCACGTATCGCGGGCACGGTCATGCGCTGGCAATGGGCATGACCGTCAAGGCGATGATCGCCGAGATGATGGGCAAAATTTCCGGCTGCTGCCGGGGCAAGGGTGGGAGTATGCACATGACGGATGCCAGTCTGGGTCTGCTGGGAGCAAACGCGATTGTCGGTGCACAGCTTCCCATCGCGGCAGGGGCCGCCTTAACCGCCCAGATCGAGAAAACAGGCAATATCGCCGTGAGTTTCTTTGGGGATGCCGCCTCGAATATCGGCGCATTTCATGAAACGCTCAACCTCGCCTCCGTCTGGAAGCTGCCCGTGGTCTTCATCTGCGAAAATAACCGTTACGGCGAATACACCCCCCAACATCTGACCACGCCGGTCGAAGACCTTTCAATACGTGCGATCTCCTATAATATGCCGGGCGTCACTGTGGATGGGCAGGACAGCGAAGTCGTTTTTGCGGAGTTCAGCGCGGCAGCAGCGCGGGCACGAGCTGGCGAAGGCCCGACCTTCCTGGAAATGAAAACCTACCGCTATCGCGGTCACTCGCGC
>SZPD01000174.1 GCA_030263515.1 Anaerolineae bacterium CFX9
GTCTCGCCCAGTTCGCACAGCTTGACCACATCTTCCGTCGAGATCAGCGGAAGATCGGCAGGCAGGATCACCACTGCGCGACCGCCCCACCCCGCCACGACCTGGGTGGCGCGCATGAGCGCTGTGTTCAGCTCCGGGTTTCCACTTTCGACCACGGTGTGTGTGCCCATTTCGCGCGCCAGCGCCAGCGCCCTGGTATCGCGGCTGATGACCAGCACCCCATGAACCTGCGGCGCGGCTCTGACGGTCGAGATCACATGCACCATCATCTGTTCGGCAAGCTGCTGGCGCTGTTCGGGAGAAAGTACAGTCTGAAGCCGGCTTTTGGCGCGCGTCAGCGGCTTGACCGGGATGATCGCCCAGACGCTCATAGGGTAAACCCTTCGCTTTCTATCCATTCAAGGATCTTCAGCGCCAGCGCGCCGCGATCCGCATCCGTGTGCATCAGCGTATTCGTCACCAGTTGGTTGCGCTGCGGCACGGTGTGCGCCGCATCCTGCACATCATAGATAAATCCGTTGATGAGGTCTCCATAATACTCGGCAACTGCCGTTGGAGAAACAGGATATTTCAATTCTGCCATAAGTTTTGCTGCTGGACCCTTAACCGCCGCGCCGGCCACGATCGGGCTGATCGCCACACGCGGAACGTCCCGGCTGATGATCAGATCACGCAAACCGGGGATGCTCAGAAAAGGCGCTACAGACAGAAACGGATTGGACGGCGCGATCAGAATGGCATCGGCGCGCGTGAGGGCGGCTTCCACTTCTGCGCTCATCGTGGCATCCTCAGCGCCTGCAAAACGGATTCCGGTCACCGTCGGCTGCCAGCGATAACGGACGAAATACACCTGAAATTCCAGCTCGCCATATTCCGCCGTGTCGATCATGGTGCTGATCTCGCTGTCGGTCATCGGCAGAACATCCGGAGCAACGCCGAGGCGCTTCGTCAGCCGCTGTGTGATCGTCGTCAGGCGTTCCCCTGAGCGCAGCGCCTGTGTGCGCAGCAGATGCGTCGCAATATCCTGATCGCCGAGGCGAAACCACGGTTCCTCGCCGAAGCGGCGCAGGGCATCAAGCGTGTTGATGGTATCGCCAGCGATCCCCCAGCCATTGCCCTTGTCCACCAGCCCGGACAGGGTATACATCACGGTATCGAGATCGGGGCAGATTTTCAGCCCATAATGCCAGAAATCATCCCCGGTATTGATGATGATAGTGAGCGACTCCGGCGGGACGACCTGCGCCAGCCCATGCGCCAGCTTAGCGCCGCCCACGCCGCCGACCAGCGCCACAAGATGTTTCAGCGCCATAACAGGCATTCCTCCAGAGCGCGCCGGGTCTTTTCACGGCTTTCCGCCGGGTAACCCAGCGTGATGAGCGCCTGCGGCTGCCAGTCTTCCGGCAGCGCCAGCGTATCCGAGACGACATCCGGACAGAACAGCGGGGCACACATCCAGCACGCGCCCAGTCCTTCCGCATGCGCGGCGATCAGCAGATTTTGCCCCGCCATCGCTGCGCTCTGCACCGCCATCGTCCATTCATGGTGACTGCGCGCCGCATCGGGATACGTATCCATATCTATCATGGAGACACACAGCACGATTACTGCCGGAGACCCGGTGAGGCGGGCATAGGATCGCCCGGTATCGGCAGCGATGACCGCTTCCGGAGCGCCGTCCGCTTCCAGGTCACGGCGCAGACGCTGCCCCATCGCGCGCGCCAGACGTTCACGCTGGGCGCTGTCCTGAACGACACAAAAACGCCACGGCTGGCGATTGTGTGCGGACGGGGCCCAGATGGCAGCCGTGAGTATCCGTTCAATCAGCGCTCGATCGAGCGGCTGCGGCTGATAACGGCGGATCGAGCGGCGCTGCCGAATCGCCTCATAAATTGTGGATGAAGTCGTCATCTCTCAACGCGCCTTAACGATACAGATCATGCTCCGGAGGTCGATTGAGGTCACGCGCCCGCCCATCCACTGGCGGATAACCCAGCCCCCGCAGATGAACAACCGGTCGTCCCTCATCGCTCTCACCCGTGAGCAGGTTGGCAGCAGAAGCCACCATATCGGCGTACCCCTGAATGCTGATCTTGAGGATGCGCCCGAACAAATCAGGTTTTCCACGCAGATCGAGCGCTGCCGGAAGACCCGCCGCGCCAATGGCAACGCCTACATTACCAATGCGGAACGGCCGCCCATGCGAGTCGCTGATGACCACGCCAACCCACGCCTGCGTATGCGCGTGGAGTCGATCGCGCAGCGCAGCGGCAGAGCCATCCGGATCGTGCGGCAGCAGCAGCACATGACTATCCGAACCATCAACGTTGCTCTGATCGATTCCGGCGTTGGCCGAGATGAAGCCCAGGCGATGCTGCACGACCAGCACCCCGCGCGCCACACGAGACAGCGATTGAGACTCGCTCAGCACCAGCTCAACCACCCGCGGATCCTTGCCTGTCTGCGCCGCAATATCAAGGGCACGCTCACCGGGGACGACGGTCTCCAGATCGACCATGCAGCCCTCAGCCTTCGAAACAATCTTGCTGGTGACCACCAGCGCATCCCCATCCATCAGCGTGATCCCGGCGCGCGCCAGCCCATCGAGGATGATGCGCGCAAGATCATCGCCGGGACGGATGAGCGGGATACCCGGCAGCGCTGTGATCGTCAGTTGTAGAGGTGAGTTCAAGACGCGCTCGGCTTGCCTTCAATGCCAGTAACGCGAACACCTGCTCCCTTGATGCCATATTTCTTGTTGATGTACAGCAAAACAGGTGTGAGGGCTTCCGCGGCGACTGCGTTGACGAGGGGTCCGGCGTCAATGCCGCGCATGCCTGCCGCCTCAACCAGCCGGATGGCGTTGGCTTTGGCTTCCTCGTTATCGCCTGTGACCAGAACATCGCAATCCACTACCATCGTGGGATCGCCCATCTTGTCGGCGCTGACATTCTGAAACGCGGAGACGACGTGGACGCCTTCGCCGAGCAGCGCGGCAGCTTCAAGCGCGGCCGCCTTGCCCTCAGGCACGAAGACCTGGCGCACCTTCGGAGGAGCCAGCGGCACAGTGACATCAACCAGCACTTTTCCCTGAAGCTGATCTTTCACGCCTTCCAGCGTGGCGCGGTGCGCACTATAGGGAACCGTCAGAACCACGATATCTGCCTCAGCAGCGGCAGAAGCATTGTCCGTGCCGATGATGAATCCATCGCCGATGATCTGGTTGAGTTCCTTCGCGCGGGCTTCCGCTTTGGCGGCATCACGCGAACCGATCAGCACACGGTATCCCTTGACGGCCCAGCGCATCGCCAGTCCACTGCCCTCATGACCAGTACCGCCCAGAATGGCAACGGTGACAATCATACGGTCGTTATCAGTCATTTCAATAATCCTTCGATTAAGCCTGTTCAGGTTGTTTGCGCAATCCGGTTATAGCGCTCCCAGACCGCCGGGGCCAGCGCCAGAGCTTCTTCGGCCACAGCCTTTTCGTCCAGGGTCAGAAGCTGCCGATCGCGCATGAGCACTCGCCCACCGGCGATCGTCGTGGTGATCATGGAAGCCTCAAAGCCGAAGATGATATGCCACGGCAGATTTCCGGCAGTGAGCGGCGTAAAAGGGTGATAATCCACAAAGATAATATCGGCGCGCGCGCCGGGAATCAACTTCCCGATGCTCTGCCCCGGAAAGAACTGTTCCGCCAGCGCAGCATTGTTCGCCAGCGCCATTTCGGCAATCCACACCCCATTTGCGCGGCGCGGATCGCGGCTGACGACCTTATGCAGGAAATATGCTGCCTTCCAGTCCTCATACATCACGTTGCTGAAACCATCATTGCCCAGGCAGAGCTTCTGCCCCTCAGCCATCATCTCATCGAGCGGCATCGCGCCGACGGCATTATTCATGTTGGAACGCGGCTGATGCGTGATCCATGTGCCGGTTTCCTTCAGCAGGGCGCGCTCGGCAGCGTCGGTGTGGACGCAGTGTGCGGTGATCGAGCGTCGTCCGAGAATGCCATGCTCATGCAGACGCTGCACAACCCGCTTTCCATACCTTGCCAGGCTGTCTTCCTCATCCGCTTCATGTTCAGCCACATGGATATGAAAGCCGCCCGCATCCCCCTCAGGGTGTGCCTGTCTGGCGGCGCGCAGCGTCTGCCCGGAAAGGGACAGGCTGGCGTGCAGGCCGAACGTGCCGCGTATCCGCGGATGATCCTGCCATGCGCGGATGAAACGAACATTTTCTGCTATTCCCGCTTCTGCCTTGTCCAGCCCGTCGCGATCGGTCACTTCATAGCACAGCACTGCGCTCAGCCCGGCCTGCTCAACTGCCTGAGCGATCCAGTCGAGACTGCCCTCAATGGCGTTAGGGCTGGCGTGATGATCGAACAGCGTCGTCGTGCCATGCCGGATGGCATCCACCAGGCAGACCAGCGCCGAAGCACGCACAGCATCCCGATCGAGCGCCTTATCGAGGTTCCACCACAGGCGAGACAGAATTTCCGGGAAATTGCGCGGGGGGTCGCCCGGAATCGCCATACCGCGCGCATACGCGCCGTAGAAATGCGTATGCGCACAGATATTGCCCGGCATGACATACATGCCCCCGGCGGAAAGACGTTCCTCATGCGGGTAGCGGGCGATCAGATCAGCCGTCTGCCCAATCTCGCGGATGACGCCGTCAGCGATATAAAGCGCATGATCGCTGAGGATACGGTTCTCCGCCTCCATCGTGATCAGGGTTCCGTCAGTAATCAGCATCAGCGTTTCCCCCTGTAAACCCGCGTCACGGCAAATTCAGCAGCGCCGAACAGATCGCGGATGTGCCCGGCAGCGGCAAAACGCTCGCCAGACGTATAGATAAAACTGATGGCGTGGCGGGATGCATTGCGAATCGGCGGCTGCCGCGCGATCAGCGTCCCCAGCGCCACGCGGTAGTAGAGCGCATCTGCGCGCGGATGTTCGCTTTCGTGCGGCAGCAGATCCCGGCGGCGAACCAGTTCCCAGCCGAGGCACGGCGCATACCAGTGAATCGCCCCGTTCTGATCGGCAAAGGCGCGGCTGAAGAAGAAAGCGACGTACTCGACCTGAGACCACGCCAGCCGATCAGCCGGAATACGATACCAGTGCTGATCACGTGCAAGTCGAAAGTCGCGCCGCCGGTTGATCACACCGACCAGAACCCGATCCTCCGCAAACACGCCGCTCACACTCCGCGATTCAGGCAGGCTGCGTCTGGCGCAGCGCCATCAGCCGCTTGTCGATCTCGCTCACCAGCGCCTGATGCTTCAGCCACCACTCCGGATCGCGCTGCGCGTCGAGTTCCTCAACAGTCTTGCCCTGCTGTTCCACCCAGGTATAGTACTTCAGATTGTGCCAGCGTTCGCGCACGTCGCGCGTGCCATCGAGGATCCAGTCGGTCTTGGCGGCATGGAAAATGCCTTCAAAACGCCCGACAGCCGCCGCTTCGTCAAGGCGACCGAACTGGGCGCGCATGTCGTCCATCACCGAATAATAGCGATCGAGGCTGTCCGCCGCCGCTGTCACGACGACCTCGCCCTTGCCCAGGCGGTAATGCTTCGCCGTCTTGATCGCGCCGAGGATATTGCAGATGCCGCTGATCCCGAAAAGTGTGCTCATCGTTTCCACAAGCTGAGGATCGACGCCGTAACGGTCGATCAGCGCTTTCTGGCCGGCTTCCTCTGTGATCGCCTGCAGGCCTTTCTTGCATTCCATATCATCGATGCAGACAAGCGCGTCCATGTTCCAGGTGTTGTGAATCCAGGTGACGTGCTTATCCCCAATTCCCTGAATGTCATGGGAGCCATAGCCGTTGTTGTAAAGAGTCGGGCACTGGATCGGCTCCAGCCCGATGTTCTTCGCGTCAGGGAACACCTGCTTGATGCGATCCCCTGCTGCATTCGTACCGCCGCTGCCCATCGCCCACACGAACGCGGCGACCCTGCCATTGCCGATCCCTTTGGACTGGAGCGCCTGAACCAGTTCACAGATGGTATTGCCCGTCACGTAATAGTGAAAGCGATAGTTGCCCATCTGCTCAAACTGGTTGAGGATGCGGATGTTCGGGTCGCTCTTGCGCAGGCGATGCGTCTCGTCGTAGATCTCCTTGACATTACTTTCCGAGCCGACGGTCTTGATCACGCGAGCGCCATAGCTCTCGATGCGCTCAAAACGTTCGCGGCTCATCCCTTCCGGAAGTACGACGATGCTGTCGCAGCCCATCCGCCCGCCAACCCATGCGCCGCCAATGCCGTAGTTGCCCGTTGAGGGCCAAACGAGCGTGTGAACCGAGGGATCGACTTCGCCAAAGAGTTCCTTTTCCAGCAGCACCGAATAAGCCGCGCCCACCTTATGGCTTCCACTGGGGAACTTTTTGCCATACAGCACCACGATCTCGGCATCCACGCCGGTCAGCGCCTTCGGCAGGACGATGTGCATCACTTCATTGCTGGCATCGCGCCATGTGATGTTAAAGAGATTGATGGGATCGAGCGGCTGTTCCGTCAGCGCACGGAGCGCCTTCTGGCGGATCTCCGGCGCGATCTTGTAGGGATGCAGCATCTCGGCAAACGTAGGTCCGGTAATCACGATTATTACTCCGAAGGTTCCGAGTCCTGATCGATATTGAGTTGTTGTTCAAGTGCGCGCATTTCATTGAAAAGATCATCGCGCTGACGAGCCAGCTCGCGATAGCGGGCATAGGCATCGGGGGGCATGTTTTCGCTCATGCCATCGTACTGCATGATCAGCGCGTCGATCTGCTCATCGAGCGCCTCATACTGGAGAACGATGTCCTGGTAGCGCTTCACATCCCCAAAGTCTGGATCTGACTGGCTCATATCACCCCGTGGAAGACGATGTTTCGGGCTGTTTCTGCGCTTCATTATCCACAGAGGTGGCGCGCGGCGCAATCATGTCGCTCAGCATCTGGCGTTCGGTTTCCACCTGATAGCCGTGCATCGGCAGCGACGGCATATGTTCGGGGTCGAAGCCGCGCGTGGAAGCCACCACGTAGAGCGGACGGTTGCGCGTCTCATCGTAGGTGCGCGCCACATACTGGCCGAGGATGAACAGAAAGAACAACTGGAACGAACTCATGAGCAGCAGCAGGATGATGGTCGTCGCCTGCCCGCCGAAGAATTCCTGCCCCAGCGCCAGACGCAGCACCGTCACCACGGGGATCGCCAGCAGCGCCAGCACGCCAAGCACCGCGGCGACGTAGATCATGATCTGAAGCGGAAAATAGCTGAAGCTGGTGATGGCATCCGTCGCGAAACGGATCATCTTTCTGAGCGGATACTTGGTCTCGCCGCTGTGACGCGCTTCGCGGACATAGTACACGCCCGTCTGCCTGAAGCCGACCCAGCTCGTCATGCCACGGATGAACCGGTTATGCTCGCGCATCACCTTGAGGACGTTGGCAACCTGGCGATCCATCAGGCGAAAATCGCCCGTATCAACCGGGATATCGACATCCGTGATGCGATAGATGACACGGTAGAACATCTTGGCGGTGAACAGCTTGAACCAGCTCTCACCGATGCGTTTCTCGCGAACCGCATAGACGACCTGATAGCCCGCCCGCCAGCGCTCGATCATCTCCAGGATCAGTTCGGGCGGATCCTGCAAGTCAGCGTCGATCAGGACAATGGCATCTCCGGACGCAAAATCGATCCCGGCGGTGACCGCTGTCTGATGACCAAAGTTGCGCGCAAAGTGGATCACCTTGATGCGGCTGTCCCTGCTCGCCAGCGCGTCGATCATGGCGGGCGATTTATCGCGGCTGCCGTCATTGACCAGCACCAGTTCCCAAGCTTCGCCCGTCGAGTCCATCACTTTGGCGATGCGTTCATACAGCAGGTCGATATTGCCCTCTTCGTTGTAGATCGGCGCAACAATCGAGTAAACAGGTTGTGCATTCATGTGAACCGCCTCATGGCAACTGCAATGCGCGTCTAATCGCTTCGAGATCGGGTGGAACCCGCAAACCACCGGAAACGGATTCCTGGGCACGGCGGATATCTTTCAGACCGTTTCCGGTCACCAGCAGGGCAACCCGTTCATCCGGCTGAAGATAGCCCATTCGCACCGCCTTCTGTGCGCCTGCGAAGACAGCGGCGGCGGCAGGCTCGGCGAAGACGCCCGTCAGACGAGCCAGCGGCGGAATACTCTCGATGATATGCTCGTCCGTCACCGCGATGAAAGCGCCGCCGGTCTCGCGCACGGCTCGCAGCGCCTTCGACCGATCGCGCGGGACACCAGCGGAGATGCTGTCGGCGATGGTGTGGGCATCCACAGGCTGCATCCGGTCAGCCGATTCGCCGCGTTCCCAGGCGGCAACCAGCGGTGAACTGCCTTCTGCTTGTACACCGATCAGGCGCGGAATCCTTTCGATCCAGCCCAGACGATACAGGTCGAGAAACCCCTTGTGTACGCCGGCAATGATGTTGCCGTCCCCCACGCTGACCACAACCGCATCCGGCACATCCCAGCCGCACTGCTCGGCAATCTCAAAGGCGACCGTCTTCTTGCCTTCCGCAGTGAACGGATTCATGCCTGTATTGCGGCAGTACCAGCCTTCACGCTCACACATCTGCGTGCAGAGATCAAACGCCACATCATAGGACGCCTCAACCAGCAGCACCGTCGCCCCATATATAAGTAGTTGCGCAATTTTGGCTTCAGGGGCTGTGGCGGGCACAAAAATGATCGTCTTGAGCGAAGTATGCTGCACGGACGCGCCAAGCCCCGCCAGCGCCGCGGCCGCGTTGCCAGTGCTGGCAGTGCTGACGACGGGGATGCCGGCTTCCGTGGCGCGCGCCACGATCAGCGCGCTGGCGCGATCCTTGAGCGAACCGGTCGGGTTTTTGCCATCGTCCTTGACGAACGC
>SZPD01000175.1 GCA_030263515.1 Anaerolineae bacterium CFX9
GCCAATTTTCGCGCGCTGCTGACCGTCGGCGAGTTCTATCAGGCAGAACGCTGGTTCACCAATGGGCAGAGTAATCTGGGAGAAAATTTCGCCGCGCTGAATCAACTGCTGGGAGCGCCAGAAATACTGCTTGGCGGTTCAGCACTGTCGTGGGCGGATGGCACACACATCGAAATCCTTCACCCGCAGGCAATACCGCAGCTTGGCGATAACATCAGCGAGTCAAGCCTTGTGCTGCGCATTCGTTTCAGAGAAATTTCGTTTCTGCTGACGGGTGAACTGACCCCCGACGGGCAGGCAGCGCTGCTGGAAAGTGGAATCCCTCTGCACGCAACTGTGCTGCAAGTGCCACGGCATGCGATGGCACGTTCACTCCACCGCGACTTTGCCGAGATGGTATCACCCAGTGTCTACTTTGCGCAGACGCAGCTCAGCGGAAGGCGCGGCGACGCCGATCCGGATGTTCTGGCGCGTCTGCTCCCCCAGCGCCCGGTTTATCTCACGCACCGTCAGGGAACGCTGCACTTCTGGACGGATGGTCAGGCGCTGTGGTTCACGCCTGAGCGCGTGACAGAGGCTCAGCCAGTGCGCTGAACGAAGAACCAGAACGCGAAGAAATAGACACCGCCAAATACCGCCGTGACGATGGAAGGCACAACCACGACGCTTTTCTTGCGGGCGCGCACTGTGCCTGCTGTGAGCAGCGGGAAGATCAGTGTGCACACATTCAGCACGAACTGGATGAAACCAGCAGGCGGGAAGATCGCCTCACGGGTGGCGGCCGAAATATTCAGCTTGGCAATCACACATACCAGCAGCACGCCCGCCATCAGCAGTGTGGGCAGCAGGTTCTTGTCCGGCATGCGCAGCAGTACATAGAGAGACAGGAAAAAAATGATGTACAGCAGGATGTTGAAGGCGATATTGCCGGACTGTGGTCCGAGATAAAACAGGATTTCATTGAGGCTGATATTCACGCGGCTTCCCCCAGGGCTATAATATGATTGCTGCGTGCGTCAATACGTAGCTAATGATAACATACGTCCATGCCGAATGCGGGCAAGGTTGCCCGAAAAAAGTAAAAAGATCATGCTGAAAACGCGCTGGCTGAACGTAACCTCAAGAATTGATCAATGGTGGTCTCGCCGGCAGACATCCACCCGTGCCCTGCCCTCGTATCTCTGGACAGCGTTCGATAACTTCAGGCGCTCCGGCACACAGAAAGCCGCCGCGCTCGCCTTCTACGCCATCTTTTCCATCTTTCCGCTCACACTGCTCGGCGCTGTCGTCATCAGCGGTCTGGTCGGCCCCGTCGTGGCTCAGGAACAGATTCTGCTCGCGCTCGATCCGTTCCTGCCCCCAACCAGCGCGCAAACGCTGGAGATCTTCCAGTCTAATGTCACGCAGGCCCTTGACCAGAGCGGCTCGTTTGGGATCATCGCGCTGGTCTCCCTGATGTGGTCGGGGCTGGGGTTGTTTTCCGCGATCACGTCATCGCTGGATTTTATCTTCCGCGTCCCCTCCAGCCGCAGCCTGTGGAAAGAGCGCCTGGTCGCTTTCGTGATGGCAATCGTGCTGATCATTCTGCTGGCGGCATCTCTGCTGACTTCCGCCGGGCTGCGCCTGCTTTCCACCGCCCTGCTGGAACGCCCAAGTATCTGGATCAGCATCGGGGCCATCTTTCTGCCGCTGGGGCTTAACCTGGTGATCTTCGCCCTGCTCTTTCGGTATGTCCCTGCCCGGCGCGTACACTGGGATGCGGTCTGGCCCGCCGCCATCTTCGGGGCTGTCGGCTGGGAGCTGGCAAAAGCGGCTTTTGGCTGGTATCTGCTGAACATCGCCAACTACCAGTTCGTCTATGGCAGCATCGCCACGGTCATCGTTCTGCTTTTCTGGGCATATCTGATCGCTTCCATCTTCCTCATCAGCGCCGAACTCTGTGCGCAGCTCAACGAATGGCTGCTGGAACAGCACTGGAACACATCCTCGGAACGCTTTCTGGAAGGCTCTGCCTCGCCTTTACCAGAACCTGCGGCGAAGCCTTCTCCCTCAGATTCGGCATAGCGCGTCTCGAAAATTAGCCTGGCTTCGGTTACACTTGGCGGCGAAACAAGTAACGAACGGAGTCGTCAAAAGTGACGATGGATACAGATTTCGACCCGGAAGCTGATGCGGGGTTGGCGGAATTTCCGACGACGGACGATCGCAGCTATGCTCGGCGTGTCGCCCTGCAAATCCTCTATGAAGTCGATTCTGCCGGGCATGATGCCACGGAGGTCATGAACCAGCACCTCAGTTCACGCGATCTGACATCACGCGCAGCGCGTTATACAGCGTTCCTCGTCAAAGGCGTGGATCGTCACCGCGATGCCATCGATCCGGTCATCCGGCGGCTGGCCCCGGAATTTCCGCTGGAACTGCTGGCGATCATCGACCGCAACATTCTGCGGATGGCGATGCTGGAATTTGCCGTCGAGCGGCGAACACCGGTCGGTGTCGCCATCGACGAAGCCGTTGAGCTGAGCAAGCTCTTCGGCGCAGACAATACACCGAGTTTCGTTAACGGCGTCCTCGGCGCGCTGGCTGATAACTCAGAGCTGATGCAGGTGCTGAATGATGCGGGCGCTGCGGCTGCTGACCCCGGAGCCGATCCCGAATGACTATCAGGCCCGAACCGCAGGACTTTGACCAGCGGATGCCGCTGCTTGCTCATCTGAAGGAACTGCGAGATCGCCTCATACGCGCTGTGCTCGGTCTGGTGGCCGGGTCTCTTGTCGGAGCCTTCATCGCCACACCGGTCATGGAGTATCTCCAGTCTCCATACGGCGAACCGTTCATCACGCTCGGACCGACCGACTCCGTGATCGCCTATTTTCGCGTGACGCTGCTGATCGGCGCGGTGCTTTCCATCCCCATCATCACCTGGCAGGTGCTGATGTTCATTCTGCCTGCCCTCACCCGCAAAGAGCGCAACGTCCTGCTCATTTCGCTGCCGGTCATCACCCTTCTGTTCGTGGTGGGGGTTGTGTTTGCGTGGTTCATCCTCGTTCCCCCTGCTATCGGATTTCTGGGTGGTTTTCAGCCGACGCTCTTTCGCCCCAACTGGACGGCGGATCTCTATCTCAGCTTTGTGACCGCCCTGCTCTTCTGGATGGGTGTGGCGTTCCAGACTCCGCTGATCTTCTTCGTGACTGCGTTCCTCGGCTTTGTCACCGCGCGAACGCTGATCCGCAACTGGCGCATCGCCGTCATCGGGTCATCGGTCGCCGCTGCCATCATCACCCCGACGATCGATCCGGTCAACATGTTTCTCGTGATGGCCCCACTGCTGGCGCTGTACGTTCTGAGCATCGGTCTGGTCGCCCTCGCCCGGCGCATCAGCCCCGTCAAAACGGAGTCTACCTTCAATGGCTAATTCGTTCAGCAAGCAGCCGGTTCGTCTGTTTGGCGTGCCGATGGATCTCGGTCAGAAGCGGCGCGGTGTCGATATGGGACCCAGCGCCATTCGCTATGCCGGGCTTAAGGATCGGCTGGAACGGCTGGGGTTGACCGTTCATGACGGCGGCAATGTGCCCGTCCCCATCGCCGAGCAGATCCAGCAGAACCCGGCAGATGTGCGCGCCTACAACGCAACGGCTATCGGCGCGGTCTGCCAGGCCGTTCACGATATCGCCTATGAGGCGCTGCAAAACGGCGACCGGCTGATCAGCCTGGGCGGCGATCACAGCGTTTCAATCGGCACGGTGGCGGCCGCGCTGGAATGCGAACCCAACGCCGGTGTCCTGTGGGTGGATGCGCATGGCGACTTCAATACGCCGCAGACCACCCCATCAGGCAATGTACATGGGATGGTTGTCGCTGCTCTGATGGGGAGATGCCCGCCCAACCTGACGATCGGGCATCAGCGGCTGCGCCCGGATCAGATTGTGATGATCGCAATCCGCGACCTGGATACTGAGGAACGGCAAGAGCTGATCGCTTCGGGGATCAGGGTATTCACGATGCGGGATATCGATGAACAGGGCGTGGCCGCCGTGGCACAGCAGACGATGGCATATCTTGCCGCGTGCCCGGCCCTGCATGTCAGCCTCGACATGGACTCGCTCGATCCGCAGGTCGTGCGCGGAGTCGGGACTCCTGTGCCCGGCGGGCTGACGTTCCGCGAGGCACATCTGCTGATGGAAATGCTGGCCGATAACGGGCGTGTCCGCTCGATGGACATTGTTGAGGTCAACCCTATCCTGGATACGCGCAACGAAACGGCGCGCGTCGCCGTTGATCTGGCATCCAGCCTGTTCGGTCAGCGTATCCTGTAGCGCTTAACCACCGTCCTCCGTCTCTGGCAAGGCAGCCGGCGGTGTCGTCGCGGCGCGCTGCCGGCGCAGCACATTCGCCTTGAGCTGACCACAGCCTGCATCAATATCGATGCCGCGGCGAATACGAACCGTCGCAGGGATGCCATACTCGCCCAGCACACTGATGAACGCTTCAACCCGACCGGAAGCCGACGGCCCGCCGCGAAAACCGGATGTTGGATTGAGCGGGATCACGTTCACATGACACATCAGCCCCTTGAGCAGGCGACCGAGTGCATGCGCCTGTTCGGCGGTATCATTTTCCCCCTGGATCAGCGTCCATTCGAACGTGATCCGGCGGCCTGTTTTGTCGATGTAATAGCGGCATGCTGCCAGCAGATCGCGCAGCGGATAACGCTTGTTGATCGGCAGCAGCGCCTCACGCTCGGCATCCGTTGCTGCGTGCAGGCTGATCGCGAGTTTGACCTGCAATCCCTCATCGGCAAAACGCCGAATCATCGGAACCAGCCCGACGGTGCTCATGGTGATGTGGCGCGCGCCAATACCGAGATCGTTCATCAGCCGGCGAACAGCGATGACAGAAGCATCGTAGTTGTGAAATGGCTCGCCCATACCCATCAGCACAACGTTGCTGAGGCGCTCGCCCCGCGCTTCGAGATCGCGGGCAAACATCAGTGCCTGCTGGAAAATTTCATCCGCCGTGAGGTGACGCGCAAACCCCATCTGCCCCGTCGCGCAGAAGACGCAGCCCATCGCACAGCCCGCCTGCGTGGAAATGCACGCCGTCCGCCGGTCATCGTCGTATTCCATCAGCACAGACTCGATCAACTGACCATCACTGAGGCGATACAGCCGCTTGATCGTGCCGTCTGTGCTGGTCTGCTCGGCAGCCAGCTCCAGCGATCCCAGTCTTGTCTCCTGCTGGAGTCGATCGCGCAGGGATTTGGGAAGATTCGTCATTCCAGCAAATGAATCGACCCGTTTCACATACAGCCATTCCCATACCTGCTGAGCGCGATAACGCGGTTCGCCCCATGAGGCAATCAGGGCTTCCAGAGCGGGCTGATCCAGCGTGTACAAATCGATCATGAGTTTGAGCTTACCTTCTGCCAACACGTACAAAGGCGATGACCAGCACCACGATCAGACTGAGCAGCCCGACGACAAGCCCGATCTGAACTTCGCGAGACAGCGCTTCAGGTGAAGTTGTCTCCGCCGCTGCCCCGGTTGGCGTCCCGCTGGATGGCGGACGCGGCGTAACCGTCGGCGGCGCAGGCGTTCGGGTAAACGTCGGGGTGGCCGTATTGAACGGCGTGGGCGAAAGCACGCCGGTTGGCGTTGAAGTCACCGTCGGGGTGAGGGTTGCGGTTGGGCTGGGAGTGCGAGTGTACGTTGCGGTCGGGGGCAGCGTCGGGGTGAGAGTCGGTGGTGAATACAGGGTAAGCGCGTACATCTCACTCGCACGGGCGCTGACGATCCAGCGCTGCCAGGCACTATTCAACGCGCTGAGCGGAGCGCCTATCGCCGTCTGATAAGCCGCCTCAAATGAGGGCCCGCGAAGCTGACGGGCGAACCGCAGTAATCCGTCAAAACCGAGCCGATCTGCCATATACGCGACCATGGCATAGCTCTGCGCATACCACAGGGGTGCATCGTTCCCGACTGGCGCTTCTGTCATCAGGCTCAGCGGCAGTGCCCCACCTGCGCGCGCCGCCGTCTGTGCAGGCGTGAGCAGCAAACCCCGCGGGGTGACATCATAGAAACGAACCAAACCTTCCCGGAACCACGCGGGAACATCTGCATCCTGCCAGACAGGCGCATATGCATCCAGCACCACGTCATGCAGGAGCTGATCGCGGGCTTCCGCAAATGATGATGCGGTCACCTGCTGAAATCCACTGTGACGCGCCAGGGCAGAATAGCTCGCATCACGGCATGGAACCCGCACGCCGGAAAAATCTGCCTGCACATAGGGCAGCCCATCATCTCCGAGAGGACACTGCGGCAGCACCGGATCCAGATAGATCAGCCAGCGCCGAGGCTCCACGCGAAGGCCATCGTCCGAAAGCCGCTGCATGACGGGCAAAAGTTCATCGACGAGAATGCGCGCCCCGGCCGGCGCAGCAGCCGTGATCAAGCCGCCGTCATCACGCGCAGCAGACCAGTCCACCCGCGTATCCCGGATCACAAGCTCACTGCCATAGCGAGCCTCGCGTCCATCGAGCGCCGTCACCGTCCAGACATATTCCAGCGGCTCAAATAAATATGGAAGCTCTCCAGACGAAAACTCCCACAGATAGACCAGCACCGCCTGCGGAGCTTCAAATAATGCGACTTCATCGGCTGTGAATTCCCAGCGGAGATCGAGACCGCCCTGCTGGCGGATGGAGAGCGAAGCCGTTTCGAGCGCAGACAGCGGCTCGGCGAGCGTCACCTGAAAACGCACCGCTTCGGGAAACAGCAGCTCTACCCTGCCCTCAACGGCAAACCCGTCCCGGATCACGGCCGGCGTGGCCGATGCGCGGCGCGTTGGCGGGACTGTTGGCATGGTCTCGTGAGTCGCAGTCGCTGATGGTGGCAGAGTCACATCCTGCGCCAAAGCCGGAACCACCGCAAAAGCGATCAGGACTACTGCGATGAGCTGAAGGATTCTCATCGCTTCACACGCCCAGCGAGATCGCAAAACTGGCAAGCGCCAACTGGACAAAGTTGTAGATGAAATGTGCGATGAACGCCGATGTGGTGCTGAAGCGGCGGCGCAGCTCGGCAAACATCAGTGTGACGATCAACAGCGCCAGTGTGGCAGGCGACAGCGCATACTGTACGTGGAGCAGCACGAAGAAGATGCTGGTGACCGGAATACCAAACACCGGCTGAAGCGCGCCGCGAAACAGCACTTCCTCGCCAACAGCCACCAGACCAGACATGACGAGCGCAGCAGGCAGCGTTCCGAAAGCGCGCGCAATCTGCTGCGAAGCAGCGTTCTGTGCCTCAAGCTGTTCAGGAGAAAACAGCGCGACGGAGAGCAGACCAAACACGATGATCAGCCCGAATGCCGCCAGACCGATGCCCACTCCCCAGACGATATCCGCAGTGGCAGGAAAGCGAAGCCCCAGACGTTCGGCAGCCTGCGCCGGCGTGCGCCGCAGGAACAAGCCAACCCCCAGCAGCGCGAACATCAGCCAAACCACCTGATTGAAGACGACATCGCGCAGGCTGACACCCTGCGTTTCGTAGGTCTGTGCCAGTCCGCTGACACCGCCGCTCAGGATGAGCTGCCCCAGCGTCAGCGAGAGCATCATCACCATCAGGACAAAAGCAGTGAGATGAACAGGCGATTCCGGGTTGAAGCTGGCAGTTCTGCCCAGCCAGCCTTGCAGCCGCCTCCGCAGCACCTCGCTGTTGATCACGCGGAGGCAGAAATAGCCAGCCGCCAGCGTCGCCGCAAAATGAAGGCTCCCTGCCAGACCATCAACCGCAAAGGGGCGAGATGATGCCGGTTCCTGACCGCCGCTGACATCAACCAGGCTGTACTGAAGAATTGTGAAGGAAAAACCGACCATCAGCCCCAGAACGCCATACAGGAGGGCGCGGAGCATCGTCCCGGATGTCCCCATGATCTGCTGCTGATTTGCCACATACGTTGTGCCGCCAAACAAACCCAGAGCGCCGACGACGAGGATCATGTTGAGTGGATCCATAAAGGCAGGATACCCTTCCTGAAAGTGCCGTCATTATACCCGTTGACCCGTCTGCGCGCCTATGTTAGAATGCCTCGTGTTGCTCCCTTCAGGGAGGGATGGCCGAGTGGTTTAAGGCGGTGGTCTTGAAAACCTCTGTGTCGCTCTGCGGCACCGTGGGTTCGAATCCCACTCCCTCCGCTTGGTGAAATACAGAAACTGGGGAGATGCCAGAGTGGTCGAATGGGGCCGCCTGCTAAGCGGTTATCGGGGGGTAACCCTCGATCGCAGGTTCGAATCCTGTTCTCCCCGCAGCTTAAGACCCAATCCGAACATTGGGTTTCTCGTAAACCGGCAGCCAATGCGCTGCCGGTTTTCGTTTGTCTGCTGCGTGAAGTCCCTCTTACCTTGCCGCCGCGTACCTGATCAGATATGTCGTTCAGATATGCAAACGGCGCGCGCAGGTCTAGCTTCACCTTCCCTGCCGGGTTGACAACAACCCGCTCGACCATCTGGTGTAACAGTTCTTTCTGGTCACTGCGCGTAAGCGCATTATACACGATCCCGACTTGAGCAATAATTGCAAGGGCGGTGTCGAGATTTGTAATGTGCGTTTCGCTCTGATGTTGTAACGCCTCCAATCTGGCACGGATGGTGTTGCGCCGATCCTGCCACTCGCGCCAGATACTGTTCCAGATCGCTTCGGTGATTTTTCCAGCCGCATACAACCGCAAAGACCTTGCCTCCTCTTCGTCAATCGCCTTCAGTGCCGATTCGAGTCGCTGCCGCTCGTCGGGACGTAAATGTCCTAGGACTTCAGCCAAGTCCTGCGTGTAATGCGCCCGAATTGCCGCAATGTGATCGGGATCGACCTGGATGCACAAGAGTTCATGT
>SZPD01000176.1 GCA_030263515.1 Anaerolineae bacterium CFX9
AACCGCGCCCCCAGAGCCAAGAATCAGCACGCCCTCTACGCGCAGGGGCGCCAGGGTCCGTCCCAGGGCCAGGTGTATCGACGCATCCAGGCCCGCCAGCAGCGAAATCTGGGCGACTGGGATATCTGCCTTGGGTACCGCCAACAGCAAGGGCGACCACGCGCCATGGTCCAGCCCGCGCTGAACGTCCAAGGCGGCGGCCATGCCCGCTTTGTCCAGCAATGTCGCAGCACGCCGGGCTGCGTCCGGTGCTCCGGGCGGGTTATAGGCCAACTCGTAAAGGGCCTGTGGGAAACCGTAGAAATCATGAATGGCGCTGTGCCGCGGCGCCGCCGTGAGCGTCGGCTGCTCCTGTTCCCAGTGCGCGGACAGCACAAGAATCGCGCGCGGCTGGAGGCCTTCAAGCAGTCCTCGCAGGAATGTGTGCGCGGGTGCGTCCGTTTCAAGCGGCAACGCGGGCGAACCATGGGAGATGAACAGAACCGGCAGCATGCAGCCTCCGGAGATGGAACGTTCGAAATCGAACAACTATTCCATCCTCTGCATCAGCGGGAAGTCCAGCCCCGGAGGGATAGGCTTGCCCAGCGCGCGGCACATGGCGGCGATTTTGCCCTTATGGTCGTAGATGTGCGTGATCGTGCGCAGCACCACGTGGGCCGGCGCAAGAGTACGCTCGCCGTGGAACGTTTTTACGGCACGCGGCGTATTGAGTTCGGCTTCGCCGGCGCCCGCGAGATAGGCCGAAACTTGGGCGCTGATGCTTTCGCGAAAGGCCTCCGCTTCGGCCATGCCCGCCAGGGCTGGATCCTCGGCCTCGATGCGCCCCTGAAGGCAGCCCAACCAGTAACGCTGGGCGCCCATGACGTGCGCGAACTGCGCCAGCGAGGGATTCGCCAGCCGATGCTGATGATGGGTTATCTGAATCCGCTGTTGGCATACGGCATCGAGCAGTTTGTTCGTGATGCGAAGGCAGCCGGCGCTGACGGTTTCATCGTGCCTGATCTGCCGCCGGAAGAAGCTGCGCTGATGAGTGACGCCTGCGCCCGCGAGGGAATGGCGCTGGTATTCTTTCTGGCTCCCACCAGCAGCGATGAGCGCATCGCTCTTGTGGCAGCGCAGGCGACCGGGTTCATTTACGTGGTTTCGCTGACGGGTGTGACGGGAGCGCGGAGCGAGCTTCCGCCCGATCTGCTGGCATTTTTGCGGCGCGTGCGCGAAGCTGTGAAGGATGCCCGGCTCGTGCTGGGATTTGGGATCAGCCAGCCGGATCATGTTCGCATGGTCAGTCCGTGGGTAGATGGCTTCATCGTGGGGAGTGCCCTTGTGCGGGCGGGCAGCGAAGGACGAGAGACGGTGCGCCAGCTCACCCGTTCCCTGCGGAATGTGCCTGAGCAGCCCGGTTGACAACCCTTTCCCACCCGTGTTATGCTCTGCACCAACCTTTGACAGTTAGTCTGGTGAAGCGCAGCATCTCATGATGCACACGGTCCGTGCCTATTTTGCGTATGGTTATTACTTTAGCCACTCAAACGAGGTCGGACGTTGCGTGCTGTGACTTGAACCAGCCCTGAAACGGGGGAATGAAAGGCGCAGAGCGAAACGCTCCGCGCCTTTTTTGTTGCGCAGATGCTGAATACACGGAGGGAAAGGCGTTAATGACGATGATGATGCGGGGTGTCAGAGGGGCGACAACTGCCGAAGCGAACACGGCTGAGGCGATCCTCCATGCCACCACAGAGCTGCTGAAAGAGATGATTCAGATCAACCAGATTGAGGAGGAACATGTTGCCAGTGTGATCTTTACCACGACGCCGGATCTGAATCAGGCATACCCTGCCAGGGCGGCGCGCGATCTTGGCTGGCGACGGACAGCGCTGCTGGGCTGCCAGGAGATCGAGATCCCCGACGGTATTCAGCACTGCATTCGCGTCCTGATCCACTGGAACACGGAACGCACACTTGATGAAATTCAGCATGTTTACACCAAAGGGGCGCTTATTCTGCGCCCGGATCTCTATCCTGACAACAAAATTGTCTTCGACGAAAGCGAGGAGAGCCAATGATCATTGTGATGAAGCCATCGGCTGATGAACGCGATGTTCAGCATGTCGTGTCGCGTGTTCAGGCAGATGGGTATCAGGCGCATCTTTCACAGGGGGAACATCACACCATCATCGGCGTCATTGGCGAGAGTCCCACGCCGCTGCGCGAGGATAACTACAGCTCGCTGGGGGGTGTCGATCGCGTCATGCGTGTCTCTGCGCCCTACAAACGCGCCAGCCGTGATTTTCATCCGCTGAATACGAACGTGCCCCTCAACGGCTCACAGGCAGGGGATCAGAAGGTGCTGGTGATCGCCGGGCCCTGCTCAGTTGAAAGCCGTGAACAGATCATCGAGATCGCGCATGCCGTCAAGGAAATGGGCGCGACGGCGCTGCGTGGGGGGGCTTTCAAGCCGCGCACTTCGCCCTACAGTTTTCAGGGGTATGGCGAGCAGGGGCTGAAATGGCTGGCGGAAGCGCGCGAGCAGACCGGGCTGCCGATCGTGACCGAAATCATGGATCCTGGGCTGGTCAGCATGTTCGATGAATATGCCGATGTGCTTCAGATCGGCGCGCGCAATATGCAGAATTTTGCGCTGCTGCACGCCGTTGGCAAAAGCCGGCGCGCCGTGCTGATCAAGCGTGGCATGGCAAACACGATGGAAGAACTGCTCATGTCTGCGGAATATGTGCTTTCCAATGGCAACAACAATGTCATGCTGTGCGAACGCGGCATCCGCACATTTGAAAAGTACACGCGCAATACGTTCGACATCAACGCGATCCCTGTCCTGAAGTCGCGGACCCATCTGCCCGTGATCGCCGATCCAAGCCATGCCGTTGGCTACAGCGAGCATGTGCCCGCGATTGCGCTGGCGGCGGTCGCTGCTGGCGCAGATGGGCTGATCGTTGAGGTGCATCCGTGCCCGGCTGAAGCCATGTCTGACGGGCGTCAGACGCTGGATTACAACGCTTTCAGGTCGATGATGGATGCAGTTCGTCGTGTGGCGGCTGCTGTTGGGCGGACGGCATAGCATGTCCGCCGGTGGCTTTCGCTGCCGCCATCTGGCGGTTGTAGGTCTTGGGCTGATGGGCGGGTCGCTGGCGATGGCCCTGCGTGAACACGCCGATCGGATTACCGGTGTCGATCTGAATGCGCAGTCCCGCGCTTATGCGCTGGAACATGGCATCATTGATGCAGGGACAGACGATCTCCGGGAAGGCGTCATGGACGCCGATGTCGTCATCCTGGCAGCCCCGGTGCGCAGCATTCTGCACATGGTGCGCGACCGGATCGGAGCCTATCTGCGGTCGAATACGCTTCTCATTGACATCGGCAGTACGAAAGAGGATATTTGTAACGCAATGGCGAACCTCCCCATTGGTGTCCACGCCGTTGGCGGGCATCCGATGACGGGCAAGGAGTCGAGCGGGATCGAGAGCAGTGACGGCGCTCTCTATCGCGACCGACCCTTTGTCCTGTGCCCGACGCGGCGAACGACGCCCGCGGCGCGGCTGCGGGCGGTTGCGCTGGTCGAGGCGATCGGCGCTATCCCGATCGAGATGGATGCGCATCATCATGATCGGGTGGTGGCGGCTATCAGCCACCTTCCGTACCTGCTCAGCGCGGCGCTGGTGGCTACCGTGGCGTATGAAGGACAGAACGACGATTCTGTCTGGAAACTGGCGGCGGGGGGCTTTCGCGATATGTCGCGGCTGGCAGCCAGTGACCTCAGCATGATGGGGGATATCCTCAGCACCAATCGGCAGGCGGTGGCCACACTGCTGGCGCTGTTCCGAATGCAGTTGGCGATGCTGGAGGCGAGGCTGATCTCGGAGGAGAATGGCTCGCTGATGGAAATGCTCCAGCCGATTCGTGCGGCGCGGCTTGACTGGTCGAAGCGGGCGGAAAACAGAAATGGTGACAATCATGCAAAATGAGCAGAAAACGATGTCAGGAGTGGACTGCGCCTCATGACTGGAGTCAAGGATTGTTTCCGGGTACATCCCGGCGCGCCGCTGAGAGGGGAAACGGCAGTTCCCGGCGACAAGTCGATCTCGCATCGTGCCGTCCTGTTCGGGGCGCTGGCGGAAGGTGTTACGCACGTTCGCGCCTGGCTGCCCGCGGGTGACACAGAAGCGTCTCTGGCGGCGGCGCGGGCGCTCGGTGTCAGGATCGAGCGTCACAGCCGAACGGAACTTACCGTCTATGGTGGAACCTTATCTCAGCCGGATGGCGCGCTGGATCTGGTCAATGCGGGAACCGGCATTCGGCTTCTGGCGGGTATTATGGCGGGGCAGCCATTTGAAAGCGTACTCGACGGCAGCGAACAGCTTCGCAGGCGACCGATGCGCCGCATCATCGAGCCGCTCCGCCTCATGGGGGCGCGGATTGAGGGCGTCAACGATCGCGCCCCCCTGCACATTCAGCCCGCGTCTCTGCGCGGCATCACCTATGACATGCCAGTTGCGAGTGCGCAGGTCAAAAGCGCGCTGCTGCTTGCCGGCCTGTTTGCAGAAGGTACGACGGTGGTCAACCAGCCGGGTCCCGCGCGCGATCATACCGAGCTGATGCTGCGCGCGATGGGCGCTGAGCTGCATGTTGATGGTAACAGCGTCTCGATCACAGGAGGCAGCCGGCTGCACGGGGTCGATTTCAGTGTGCCGGGCGATATTTCTTCGGCGGCATTTCTCATCGCTGCCGCGCTCACCATTCCGGGAAGCGAAATCACGCTGACGGGGATCAGCCTGAACCCGACGCGCACAGGTATTCTCGATGTGCTGCGGGAAATGGGCGCGCGGATTGAGATCGCACCTACCGGGCTGGAAGCGGGCGATCCGGTTGGGACGCTGACCGTGCGGCACAGCCAGCTTCGCGGCATCGAAGTCGGCGGAGAAGTGGTCGTGCGCATGATCGACGAATTTCCCATCTTCATGGTGGCGGCGCTCCATGCCGAGGGTAAAACGACTGTTCGCGATGCCCAGGAACTGCGCGTCAAGGAAACGGATCGCCTTGCCGTGATGACAGCGGAACTCAGCAAACTCGGCGCGCATATCACCGAGACGGAAGACGGTTTTGTGATCGACGGGCCCCAGAAGCTGCACGGAGCCGTCAGCTATGGTCACGACGATCATCGAATTTCGATGGCGCTGGTGATCGCGAGCCTGCTGGCTGATGGCGCTTCGACGGTGCTGGATGCCGAATGCGCCGCGGACTCATTTCCCGGATATGCGGAAACCCTGCGCCGTCTTGGCGCAGATGTCGTGGAATCGACGGAGTGTGGGCAGGCTGATGGCTGAAAAGCGGGTAGCCGCCGTCGGGTGGCCTATTGAACACAGTCTAAGCCCGGCAATGCATAACGCCGCCTTCAGGGCGGTTGGGCTGCATGACTGGCATTATGACAAATACGCGGTTCCGCCGGATATTCTTGGCTTGTCTCTGCGCGAGATGCGGGATCACGGCTTCATCGGCTGCAATATCACCGTGCCACACAAGCAGGAAGCGCTCAAGTGGACGCGCGCTGACGCGCTTTCACAGCGTGTTGGCGCGGTCAATACCATCGATTTTCGCACCAATCGCGGCACGAATACCGATGTGCAGGGGTTCATGGATGATCTTGCTGCGCACGGCGTGGAGGTTGCCGACCAGCCCGTCATTGTACTGGGCGCAGGCGGGGCGGCGCGCGCAGCGGTCTATGGACTGTCAGATGCCGGGGCGCATGTCATCGTCGTCAACCGCACGCCGGAAAAGGCGGAGCGTCTGCTGGCAGATCTGTTCGTCAAGGGGGAAGCGCTGCCGCTGGAGCAGGCGCATCAGACCGGCGCGAAAATCATCGTCAATTGTACGTCCGCCGGGATGCACCCGGCTGAGGATACAACGCCCTGGGATCCGGATGTGCCTTTTCCAGAAGGGGCTTTCGTCTATGACATGGTCTATCGCCCCGCGCAGACGCGGCTGATGCGCCAGGCGCAGGCCGTGGGTGGGCAGGCGGTCAACGGTCTGGGGATGCTGGCTCGGCAGGGCGCACTGGCTTTTACGCTCTGGACGGGTGTAGAAGCGCCGCTGGAAGTCATGCTGCAAACCTTACGAGATGCTTTGGGGATAACGACATAATGCTTCGATTTTTGTCCGCAGGTGAATCGCACGGCCCGCTGCTCACGGCAATCCTGGATGGCATGCCTGCCGGCGTGCCGATCACAGCAGAATATGTCGATCGCGAGCTGCGCCGCCGACAGGTCGGCTACGGATCGGGCGGCAGAATGAATATCGAGCAGGACACGGTGCAGATCACCAGCGGCGTCGTCGCGGGCAGGACCACCGGCGCACCGATCGCGCTTTCGGTCGAAAACCGGGACTATAAAAACTGGCGCGAAAAGGATATTGCGCCGATGACCACACCCCGACCAGGGCATGCGGACCTGACAGGCGCGGTTAAATATGGCTACCGTGATCTCCGGATCGCGCTGGAACGCGCCAGCGCGCGCGAAACGACGATGCGCGTGGCGGCAGGCGCGTTTGCCCGCCGCCTGCTCGAAGAATTCGGAATCCTGATCGGCGGCTATGTGGTGCAGATCGGCGGTGTGTACGCTGCGCTTGATCCGGATCAGCCTTACGAGGCGCGTTTTGCCGCCGCGGAAGCGAATGATGTACGCTGCCCCGATCCGCACGCTGCCGAACGCATGCATGAAGAGATCCGCCAGGCAAAAATTGATAAGGATACGCTCGGCGGCGTGATCGAGGTCGTCGTGCTGAACGTTCCCCCCGGCCTGGGATCCCACGTACAGCACGACCGGCGTCTGGATGCGCGCCTGGTTGCCGCGCTGGTCAGCATTCATGCCATGAAGGGTGCGGAGATCGGCTCTGCATTTGAGAACGCCGGCAGGCGCGGCTCGGAAGTTCACGATGAGATCGTGCTTGCCGATCGGCAAACCCTTCGCCGGCGAACGAACCGCGCTGGCGGGCTGGAAGGCGGCATCACGACCGGAGAGCCGATCGTCGCCAGGGTGGCGATGAAGCCCATTTCAACTGTGATGAAAGCGCTTGGTTCGGTCAATCTTGCATCGGGTGAGCCGGAACAGACGACCTATGAGCGCAGTGATTTCTGCGCAACGCCGCGCGCTGTGCCCATCTGTGAGGCGATGATCGCGCTCGTCATCGCCGATGCACTGCTGGAGAAGCTTGGTGGCGACAGCCTTGATGAGATGAAGCCGCGTTTTCTGTCTCTGCGGGGCAATCGCCTTTCTGACCTGCCGATGGATAATGTGGAGTGGCGGTTTGGCTACCCTTAATCCACGCGATGCAAATATCGTGATCACCGGCTTCATGGGATCGGGTAAGTCAACAGTTGGACGCCGTGTCGCTGAGCGGCTTCGGCGCGATTTTGTCGATACCGATACGGAAATTGTCCGGCGCGCAGGGATGAGCATTCCACAGATTTTTGAGACGCAGGGTGAGGCAGCTTTTCGGGCGATGGAGAAAGCGCTGGTTTCTGAGCTGGCGGAAAAGCGCAGGCTGGTGATCGCCACAGGCGGCGGCATGCTGGTTGATCCGGAGAATCGAGAGATGCTGGCGCGTTCCGGCCTGCTGGTGTGCCTGGATGCCGACCCGGCGGATATTGAGCGCCGCCTGAGCCATTCCAGGGAACGTCCTCTTGCGGCGAACTGGCGTGAACTGTACGAACAGCGGCGATCTGCCTATGCGGCAATTCCTTTTCATGTGAACAGCGCCGGGTTGTCGGTCAATCAGACGGCGGAAAGGATCATCGCACTGTGGAAAACCAGCTTACGGTGACTTCGCCAGAGGGCAGCTATCCGATCGTTATTGCCGATCACCTGCTGACGACGCTTGGTGAACGGGCTGGTGAGTTTGGCCTGAAGCAGCGGACGGCGATCGTGTGCGATGAGGTTGTGGGTCCGCTTTATGGCAGGGTAGTGGCAGAGCAGCTTGATGATGCGGCGCTGATCATCATACCAGCGGGCGAGGAACACAAAACACTCGATACGGTGCGTCATCTCTACAGCGAGTTCGTTGCTGCCGGTCTTGATCGCTCCAGCACTGTCACTGCGCTGGGGGGCGGCGTCGTCGGTGATACGGCGGGGTTTGCGGCGGCGAGCTATATGCGAGGGCTTCGGTTCGTCCAGATACCGACCACGCTGCTGGCGATGGTGGACTCCAGCGTAGGTGGAAAAGTGGGAGTCGATCTGCCACAGGGCAAGAACCTGGTCGGCGCGTTCAAACAGCCTGATGCTGTGCTGGTCGATCCGCAGGTACTCGTCACCTTGCCAGAGCGACAGCAGAGCTGTGGCATGGCGGAGATCATCAAGCATGGTCTCATCGGCGACGCTGGCTTGCTCGATGATGTGGAACGTCTGCTGGCTGGTCGTCATGCGCTCGACGATCGGATGATGAATCCGTTGAGCTACTTTGAAGCAGTTGGAGCGATTGTGCAGCGGGCTGTGCAGGTGAAGATTCGTATCGTCGAAGCGGATCCCTTCGAGAATGGCATCCGGGCCTGGCTGAATCTGGGGCATACGTTTGCTCATGCCATTGAGCAGGTTTCAGGTTATCAGTGGCTTCATGGAGAGGCGGTCGGCGCTGGGCTGGTGGCGGCGGCACGGCTCTCGGAGCGGCTGGGCATTGCGCAGCAGGCGCTGGCGGCGGATGTCGAACGGAGAGTTCGCACAGCCGGGCTACCCACCCGCATCGGCGATCTCGACCCGGAAGCGCTGTACGCTGCAATGGCGACGGACAAGAAATGGCGATCCGGCAGGTCGCGGTTCATCCTGCTGGAAGCTGTCGA
>SZPD01000177.1 GCA_030263515.1 Anaerolineae bacterium CFX9
GTTCCTGCGTGATGAGCTGGGGGCCCGGTGTCGTGGTCGGCGCGGGGGTATCCGTCAGCGTAGGCACAAGGGTATCCGTGATGGTTGCAGACGGGATGAGCGTTGGGATGGGTGTATCCGTCGGCGTCAGCGAAGGGATCGGCGTGACGGTGAAGGTATTGGTCGGCGGCACGGTCGGCACGGTGAAAGTCGCTGACGGCGTCAGGGTAAAGGTGGGCGATGGCGTCCATGTCGGCGTATCGGTCGGGACGGGAGTATCCGTCGGCGTGAACGTAGGCGTCACCGATGGCAGCTCTCGCAGCGTGGGAACCTGCACCACAGGCTGAGGACCGGAGGATGTCTGCGTGGCCAGATTGATGACGAGATAGCCGCAGATCAGCGCCGTGAGGATCAGAAAGATCACGGTGATGACATTAAAGACTGTGCCGCGTCCCATAAGACAGCCTCCGGATGATACGTTCTGTATGTCGTCCGTTAAATGAACAGTTCAATCGTTGCTGAGGCGCTGAGCTGATCCAGCCACTGCTCAAAGCGACGCTGTGCCAGATCGGCGCGTTTTTCCTCCGGCACAGGACGTTCGCCGCGCTCCACAACCTGGAGGACATGCCAGCCGAGCGAAGACTCGATCGGTCCGCCGACAGCGCCGACTTCCTGAGAAAATGCCGCCTGCGCCAGCACCGGTTCAAGCAGTTCCTCAGCCGTGAACCAGCCCAGATCGCCGCCCAGGTCGCGGCTGGTGATATCGCGCGAGTTCTGCTGCGCCAGCATGCCGAAATCCTCGCCGGCATTGGCGCGGTCGATCAGCGCCTGCGCCTCAGCCGCACTGCCCACCAGGATATGCCGCGCGCGCACCTGAAGCACGCTGCCCAGCAGATCGGACGTGATCTGATCGCGCATCCGCCCGGTCAGCAGCGCATCCCGCAAAGTCTCGCGGAACTCTGCTTCGCTGTACAGGTTGCTCGCCAGCCAGTCTTCCCACGAGACGCCGCTGCCCGCCAACTGACGGGCGTTATTGAGTTCAGATTCCAGCTCGGCATCCTCGATGGCGATCCCCTGGGCAGCCGCCGCCTGCTCGATCAGAATCTGCTCGATCATGGTGTTGAGAACGACCGCTCGCAGGCTGTTGGCGTCTGCCGCGGTGATCTGCTGCTGCTCATAGCGCGCCAGCACCCGCTGATATTCGCCGAGTGTGATCTCCTGTCCGTTGACGCGCGCAACGATGCTCTCGCCAGCGGCATTCGTCGGCAGGACGCCGGGGGGCAGTGCCTGTTGGGCAGGCGCAGACTGCGTACCCATGCTGGACGGGTCTGCCTGCTGGACGGGTTCCGCCTGTGCGCTGAGGTTGGTCTCGCTGGCGTTGTCCGCTGAAGCCGCCGCGGCCGAAGGTTCGGAAGGAGCGCCGCCGCACGCCGCGATCAGCAGCGCCGCCAGCAGAAACAGAAACGCCGTGACGACGGCGCGATGAGCCGAATCAGACGAGAAGGAACGCAAGGGAAAACTCCTTATGCACGTGCTTAAGCGGCTTCATTATAGCGTCCTGAAGCGTTTCGCGCATAATTACCTGAATTGGACTTTAATACTAAGAGGAGTGCTTTGGGATGACTGTTCCTGTCGATGATCTGCTGCGTTTTGAGTTCCCGACGCTCACTTTTCGCTACACTGAACGCGATGTCAGCCTGTATGCGCTGGGTGTCGGCGCGCCAGCGGATCCCCTTGACCAGACTGAATTATCGTTTGTATATGAACGGAGTGGCGAAGGCTTCCGTGTGCTGCCGACGTTTGCCGCGCTCTTTCCCGGCGCGATGATCGATACGCTGATCTCCGGGGATATTGCCGGTTTCAAATTCAACCCGATGATGCTGGTTCATGGCGAGCAGTATCTGGAAGTCAGCGGCCCCCTGCCAACGCACGCCACCATCACCTGCACGCCAAAGATCACCGCCGTCTATGACAAGGGCAGCGGCGCGCTGATCGTCACCGATGTCGCCTGTCACACGGAAACTGGCGAGCAGGTTGCGCTGATCCAGTCATCCATGTTCATCCGTGGGGTTGGCGGCTGGGGTGGCGAGCGCGGACCGAGCGCAGATACCAATCTACCGCCCGCGCGCGAACCGGATGCTGTGGTTTCAGAAAAGACGCTGCCGACCCAGGCGCTGATCTACCGGCTGTCGGGGGATATCAACCCGCTTCATGCCGACCCGATGATGGCGGCACTGGGCGGCTTCGACAAGCCGATCCTGCACGGGCTGGCATCCTTCGGCTTTGCCGGGCGCGCCGTGCTGAAAACGTTCTGCGGCAGCGATCCGGCGCGCTTCCGCAGCATCCGGGCGCGCTTTGCCAAGCCGGTCTTCCCCGGAGAAACGCTGACTACCGAGATGTGGCAGGAAGGCAGCCGCGTGATCTTCCGCACGCGCGTGCTGGAACGCGATGTCGTGACGATCAGCAACGCCGCCGTCGAGATCGCCTGAGCGTCCGCCGCTGAAACAGAAAAGCGGGGTTCCGGCGCTATTCAACCCGAATGTCGCCAGAGCCGCTTTCGATGATCAGCGTGAACTGCTGCTCAGCTTCGTCAAAGCCCGGCGTTTCCCACGTGCCTGTGTTCTCCGTCAGGCCAGACGCGGACAGACGGCGCAGCACATCGCCCATCTCGACCTCGCCGGATGAAGCCGAGCGCACGTCGATCCGCAGCGCCATGCCTTCAGGTTGGCTGACGCGGATATCGCCTGACGAGACGCTGATCGCAAGCTCACCGGTGATGCCGGGCGCAAGATTGATAGTGACATCGCCGCTGCCCAGGCGGATTGATCCATTCACGCTTGCCGTTCCCATATTGCTGAAGGCGAACTCGCCGCTGCTCAGCGACAGGGAATCGAACGAAACCTGCGCATTCTCGACCACGGTCATGATGAGCAGTCCGGAGCCGGAACTCACCTGAAGCGGAATCGGCGAGTCGCTCGCTGGCAAGGTGAGGTTGATATCGCCGCTGCCAGTATTGACCTCCAGCGCGCGCAGGCTGAACGCCGCAAGCGGCAAAGTCAGATCGCTGGAGCCGCCGCTGATCGTCAGGCTGAGCGGGACTGCCCGATTCAGGTCAACCGACCAGCGCATGGGTCTGCCGATATAGCTGACATTCTGAACGCCGTCCTCACGCAGGCTGATGGCACGGCTGGCAGTGCCGGTCACGTCATAACGCAGATCGCCGAGATGATCGATCTGCGCGTTCATCAGCGCGTCACCGCTGTCCAGCGGGTTGATCACGATATCGGCGCTGTTCGCGCTGAGTTCGAGCGCCAGCGACTCAGCGGCGTTGAGCGGTTCATTGTAAGCAGTGGTGCGCGGTTCTGAAACCACCGAGCTGCACGCCGCGGCAGCCAGCATCCCTGCCAGAAGTGCCGTGCCAAACAGGACTCTTGCGATCATGACTGTCCGTTCTTTGTGTCTTGTGCGCAATACATTTCACCCATTGTACGCCACTCGTGCCATTACGGGTGCAGTCCATCAGGGACATCAGTATGGCAGGTCGATTCCGCGCATGTCGATACAGGCGATGAATGCCGCATCTGGCGGGGGATACTGCCGGTGACAGCGTATGATCGTCTCCGTTTCGGACTCCAGCAGACCGACGACCAGCGGCGTACAGGCTTCCATGCTCCGTCCGCTGGATGTGGTGCAGTCTGTCATCAGCCGAACATAGATGTTGGCGATCTCCGTCTGGCGTTCGGTATCGCGCAGCCCCAGGGTAATGCCGATCGTGACCAGCACCACCAGCGCGATCAGGAAGATGACCAGGTATTCCCGTCTCACAACCCGCTGCCCTCCTCTCGATAAAAGGATACCTGATCCGGCGCGGTGGCTGAATAAAAAAAAAGAGAGCGCCCTGCCTCAGGACGCCCTCACCAGCTATGACGGATTCAGGATCACCCCTGCCAGAACGACTCTGACAGGTACTTATAGGCGTTATCCGGGAAGAGCGTAACGATCACGCCGCTCTCACCGCGCGCCGCAAGCTCATTCGCCACAGTCAGCGCGCCGACCATCGCCGATGCCGCGCTGATGCCGACCAGATAGCCTTCCTCACGTGCCAGACGGCGCGCCATCTCATACGTCGCTTCGGTGCTGATACCGAGCTGCCGATCCGGGAAGAATTCATCGTAGATCCCCGGCTTGATCGCAGTCGGCATGTGCTTCAGCCCTTCGAGGCCGTGGAAGGGTGAATCTGGCTGGAGCGCCACAATCTGCACATCCGGATTGTGATCCTTCAGGCGTCGTCCCGTGCCCATCAGCGTGCCGCTGGTTCCCAGCCCGGCGATGAAGTGCGTCACCGTCCCCTGAGTCTGTTCCCAGACTTCCGCGCCGGTCGTCTCATAGTGCGCCTGCCAGTTGGCGGGATTGTTGTACTGATCGGCATAGAAATAGCGGTCAGGTTCACGGGCGATCAGCTCGCGAACGGCTCGGATGGCTCCGTCTGACCCCTCCAGCGGGTCGGTCAGCACAAGATCAGCTCCGTAGGCGCGCAGGATAGCGATCCGCTCCGGGCTGGCATTCGCGGGAATGAACAGCCTCACCGGATACCCTTTCGCCGCGCCGAGCATGGCGTAAGCAATGCCGGTGTTGCCGCTGGTGCTGTCCAGCAGAATTTTGCCGGGGCGCAGTTCGCCACTCCGCTCGGCGGCGCGGATAATGTTCGCCGCGGCACGGTCTTTCACGCTGCCGCCGGGATTCGTCCACTCCGCTTTGGCAAAGACGCGGATACTCTCCGGCAGGTGCGCCGTGATGCTGCGGAAGGTGAGCAGCGGCGTATTCCCGATCAGGCTTTCGATGTCACGTCCGGCGGCGATGGCTGCCGGCGCGTAGGATGTCAGGGTCAGGGTCATGCTCGTGGTCTCTCCACAAAAAAAGCCGAGGCTGCCAGCGAAAAGAAAAAGGCGTAAGGCGGTCATTCCGGCTTTTGCTGCCGGGGGCGCCCTACGCCCTTCGTTTCGGTGTCAGCCTCGGCGCTGTGATTTCTGCGCGTCGGTGTGTGTTTTTACACAGGCTGCCTGAAGGTCGTACTACGCCCACACTTCAGACAACAACAACACAGGCAAAGCTGCATGAGTCTCTCTCGGTATGCTCAGTTCAGGTCAGTTATGTTACTGATACCCTGAGTGTAGAGAACCTTACCTCGTTTGTCAATGATCCGGACGACCCTGCCGCGAACGCTTATCGAACATTCAGATCGGCGCGCTGATGCACTTACTGTCCTGAGCGCCGGATCAGCTCGCCGTCATCGCCGATGGCTATCTCATCCGGATCGGGCGGCGCATCGGCTTCCAGGCGGGCGCGAAGGTCCGCCAGCTCGTCAGGCGAAAGCGATTTCACGAGCGCGTCCAGCTTCGGGTTGGCGGTCCGTTTCGCCTTGGCATCGACGACGAGTTCATGCTCTTTCAGGACGCTTTCGACGATACGGCGCACCTCCGCCCGGCTGACGCCACCCATGCCGCGAGTGGCAAGCGCCGTCGAGATCAGCGCCACGCCAAAGATGATGGCGACGATCGGCACGGTCATTGCCGAAATCGGCTCGCCGCCCAGCAAAAATAGGGTCGCCAGCACCGTTGCCGCCCAGATGATGGCAAAAATCGGAATTCGTTCACCCACACTCACGGCATCCCCCTCTCTGAAGCCGCTCAGCCTTGCTGGATGGAAATACGCGGATCCTTCTGCGCAGGTTGCAAATGTCAGCCATCTGCCAGAATCTGATCCACCGCGGCGGCAAGCTCGCGCAGTGTGCTCACCTTGTAGACCCCGCTCGAAAGCGGCGCGTACTGAAGCATATCACTGTCACCCGTGCCCCACTGTGAGCGCGACTCCGGGTTGAACCAGAGCAGGCGGCGGCTGCGGCGCAGCACTTCCTGCATGATATCCAGGCGCGGATCATTGTAGTTGTTGCGTCCGTCGCCGAGGATGATCACTGTGGTGCGCGGCGTGATCACGCTCATATGCTCTTTTTTGAAGGTGGCCATGCTCGCGCCGAGATCCGTGTTGTAGTAGCCGGGGCGATTTTCGGTCAGCACCTTCTCGACAGCGACCATCGGCTGATGTTCCTCAAAAACCATGCTGATATCGACCAGATCGCTGATGAAGATATAGCTGTTGGTGCGCGCTACCTGATCCTGAAGCTCGTAGATCAGCGTCAGCAGAAACTCGGCGCAGTAGCGCATGGACGTGCTGACATCGCAGATCAGCACCAGGCGCGGCTTGACATGGCGCGTCCTGAAGCGCAGCTCGATCGGCACGCTGTCGTAGCGCATGTTGGCGCGCATCATCCGGCGCGGATCGAGCGTGCCGGATTTGGCGCGGCGCTGGCGCAGGGCAGCCCGGCTCCGCAGGCGCGCCGCCAGACGGCGGATCTCATCGCGGATGGCATCGACCTCTGCATCGCTCAGGCGGGTGAACGGCACATCGAGCAGATCAGGTTTGGGCTGTGGTTCGCGCTGGCTCATCTGCTCTGCCAGCGTCGCGCCGACATACTGGCTGATCTGCTCGCTCAGCCCTTCGGCATTCTGCTGAAGCATCTCGCGCAGTTCCTCAAGCGCTTCGCCATCCATGCCCATCTGTTCAAGCTGTTCCAGCAGCGCCTCGATCAACTGCTGGAGCTGCTGCATATTCATCTGCCGCTGCATGCGCCGGTCAAACCACTGCCGCTGATACATCTCCGACGCCTGCGGCAGACCACTGCGTTCGCCGGCCTCGTCGAGCTGTTCCTGGCTAAAGCGCTGTCCTTCGATCAACTGACGCAGCAGATCGCGCAGGGCATCGAGATCTCCCATCAGCGCCTGAAGCGCCTGCTGGAGCTTTTCCTGATCATCCGGCGAGAGCTGATCGGGAATGTTCTGCATCGGCGGCTGAGAGTCGCCGAAAAACAACGGGAAGAAGTATTCAAAGGTAGGCTGATCCTTGGCTTCCTTGACGAGCGTCGTCCTGAGCGCTGCGCGAAACAGATCGCGTTCAGCGACACCCACATTTTCCACGCCCTTGAGGGCATCCACGCTCTCGGCAAGCGAGATGCGAACGCCAGCCGCCCGAAGCACGCGGATGAAATCGACGATGCGCCTGTCCATGAGAATGCGATCTTTCACTCACGAATCGTTATCCATGAGTATAGGAAGTCCGCCAGCGAGCGTCAATCGATCCCCATCCAATGGGCAGGCAGGGCAAAGAAAAGAAAACACCCGCCAGCGCTGAGCGGACGGGTGTGAAATCAGCAGGCACGAAACCTCTAGCCGGCAGGGGTCGGCTCTGGCGTCGGCGTGCGTGTGGGTCCCCGCGTCGCCGGAATCTGGGTGATCACAGCCTGCGTCGGTGGCTGGGTGAAGACTTCCTGCGTCGGCACGAACTGCTGAGTCGGGATGACCAGCGACAGCGTGGGGGCGACAATCGGCGTCGTCGTCACCGCTGGCGAGAGGACGCCCGGCGTCAGGCGCAGACCGCGCAGCGCGCCCGGAATCCGCGATGAGAAGCCGCTGTAGGGCGGGCAGTCTTCCGGGATAAGCAGCGCCGTGCCGGGGAAAACGATCGAACGCATCGTCAGATCGTTTGCCTGAAGCAGGCAGGCCAGATCGACATCAAAATAGGCGGCGATCAGGTCGGGAATATCGCGCGGCTGCACGACATAGACTGTGCCGATGCCGCCGCCACCTCCTTCGCTGCCGAAGATGGGCGGGTAGAATCCGTAGGGGACGCCATCCGAAGGGATGATGATGGTCATGCCGGGGCGCAGCATCGAGTTCGGCGAGAGGTTATTGGCGATCTGGAGTGAAACGACCGAGACGTTGAACCGCTGCCCGATCGTGTCCAGTGTATCCCCATAAACCAGCGTATAGGTCTGGCCGCCAGCGGACTCCTGCGCCAGCGCCGCAAAAGCCGCCGTCAGCGCCACCAGCAGCACGACTCCCGTGAGGAGCAGAGCGACTATTTTTTCACCGCGCATGCGGAAACTGCTGCCCATTCGCTGCACTGTTCCTTCTCCTTGATGCCCTTTATCTGATGCCAGTCGCTTTCATTCTAGCATTGAAGTTGCTGGCAAAACGTGATTGTTCGATATAATCATGACTAAATACCTTATCCGGCACGTTTCTATGCAGGGACGCACTTTTGCGCCTCCGCCCTTCAGTCCCTTTGTGGTCGTCGGCCCAAAATACAATGATTTGCCGGACGAGGCGCTAAAATCTGTCAGGGAGCAAGCCAGTGAACAACAGTTTCCACCGAGAACAGCAGATCAAGCAGGATGAAGCGAAGCGCAAAGCCGCTGCCGACGGGCATCAGACGCTGGAAACCTACCAGCTTGAGAAGCAGCGCTTCGCTGATGGACAGATCCCCAATGCCGACGAGTTCGACGTAGGACCGTACAAGCCCGGCCTGCTGGCGCGTATCCGGCGGATCTTCGGCGGCAAGTGACAAAACTGGCTCAGGGAATCATCACGGGCGGCACGCCTGAACGTGCCGCCCGTTTCGATTCTGTACACTGATCGCGTCTGCGCTAACGCGCCTTGTAGATCACCTGCACGACCACCAGGTTCGTCCGGCCGATCGTGATGATATTCCCCGGCTTGAGCGGCGTGAGCTTGCCGGGCGGAATCGGTTTGCCGTCGATGGCGGTCCCATTGGCGCTCTGCATATCCTCAATCCAGAGTGTAACACCGTTACGCTCCAGACGAAGTTCAAAGCGGCAGTGATTGCCGCTGATATACCCGTCATTGCGCAGCATGACATTGGACGTGGGGGCGCGGCCGATCACATCGCCGTGCATCACGGC